>JASLBJ010000147.1 GCA_030146725.1 Sphingomicrobium sp.
TTGCGGAGGAGCGAGCGGCGGTCGAGCATCATGCCGCAGGGCCGGTGGTTGCGCGCACGACCAGTTCGGGCAAATGATAGTCCTCGGCGATGCTGCCGGTGCCGTCGAGCAGGCCGACGAGACGCGCGATGGCTGCTTCGCCAAGCTCGGCGATGCGAACGCGAACGGTGGTCAGTCCGACGAAGCGCGCAAGCGGGATATCGTCGAACCCGGCGACGGCGATGTCTTCCGGAACGCGCAGGCCGGCGCCGCGCAACGCGAGCAGGCAGCCGGTCGCCATCACGTCGTTGGCCGCAAAGATGGCGTCGAACGATGCGCCCTCGGCGACGAGGCGGCGGGCGATCGCCTCGCCGCCGGCTTCGCTGAAATCGCCCTCGACGACGTGCGCCTGGCTCCCCGGAATACGTTCGGCGACGGCCTGCTCGAACGCAGCGCGGCGCTCCCGTGCGTCGGCGTTTTCCGCGGGCCCGCTGATGTGGACGATTCGCCGCCGGCCGGTGGCGACGAGATGGTCCACGAGCGCCCGGACCCCGGCCGCATTGTCGAGGCGCAGGCTGGCACAGCTGCCAAGGTCAAGCGGCGTGTTGAGCAGCACTGCCGGAAGGCCCGGCGGAAGCGCCCGCTCGAGCGCACCGCGGTCGAGGTGGGGCGCCATGACGACGAGCCCGTCGACTCGCCCGCGCATCGCTCGCACCGCGACTTCCGACTGGCTGCTGCCGGCGTGGAGATTGGACAATAGCAGCAGGTAATCATGCTTGCCCGCCTCGCGGTCCATGCCGCGCATGATCTCGGAAAAGAATTCGCCGTGGAGGTCGGGCAAGACGACGCCGATGGCATGGGCACGCGCGAGGCTGAGGCTGCGTGCTCCGGCGTGGGGGACGTAGCGAAGTTCGGCGACCGCCGTGCGGACCTTGTCGCGGGTCTCATCGCTGACATTCCCAAGGCCGTTGAGCGCTCGCGACACGGTGGCGATCGATACCCTGGCCCGCCGTGCCACGTCCCGGATCGTCGCTTCGGCCATTTGCTCTACATTCCACAAGGCGGCGGTCGACCAAAGCTGTTTCGTCATTTGCAATCCGCGGCGGTCCCGGTCATGTAACCGGTTACGGTTGGTGACCGCAACAGTGGCGATTGACCGACAGGCAAAGGCGTTGCCTAGGGTGGGCCTAGGGTGGGCCTAGGTGCGGCCTAGGTGCGTGTCGCCAAGGAGGGGTTTGATGCTCGACTCGAAGGTTTCGCGGCGCGCCGCGCTGATGGGTGCAGGCGCGGCTGCGGCCTGGGCCGCAAGCCCGGCCCGGGCGCTGTTGCAGGCGGCCGGTGCAGGCCAGGTGCCGGCGTTCGTCGATGCGCTGATCGGGCGGATGACGGTCGAGGAAAAGGCCGGCCAGCTGAGCCTGATGGCGGCAGCGTGGGGGGGAAGCGCCGCGGTGTCGCTCAACCCGCCGACAGACGGACCCAATTTCGAGCAGCAGGTCGAGGAGGGCCGGCTCGGCCAGCTGACCGGTGTGTTCAACGGCAACAGCGCGCGAATGGCGCGGATCATGCAGACCGCGGCGATGAACGGGTCACGCATGAAGATCCCGTTGATTTTCGCGGCCGACATCATCCACGGCCATCGAACGATCTTTCCGGTGCCGGTCGGCGAAGCGGCGAGCTTCGAGCCCGAGCTTGCGCGGCGGACCGCGGCGGCGGCGAGCTTCGAGGCGGCGGGTGCCGGCATCGACTGGACGTTTGCGCCGATGGTCGACATCGCGCGCGACCAGCGCTGGGGCCGGGTGGTCGAAGGCGCTGGTGAGGACGTCCATCTGGGCGACCTGTTCGCGGCGGCGCGGGTGCGCGGCTTCCAGGGCGCAAATCTTCGCTCGACCGACACGATGCTGTCCTGCGCCAAGCATTTCGCAGCTTATGGCGCGGCTGAAGGTGGGCTCGACTACAACACGGTCGACGTGTCCGAGCGAACGCTGCGCGAAGTCTATCTGCCGCCGTTCAAGACGGCGTTCGACGCGGGTTCGCTGACGACGATGGCGGCGTTCAACGAGATTTCGGGCGTTCCGGCGACCGCCAATGCGTGGCTGATGACGCAGGTGCTGCGCGGCGAGTGGGGCTTCAGGGGCTTCGTCGTGTCCGACTACACCGGCGACGAGGAGATGATTGCGCACGGCTTCGCCAAGGATGCGCGCGACGCGACCCGGCTCGCGTTCCTGGCGGGCGTCGACATGAGCATGCAGAGCGGCTTCTACCGCAAGCATCTGCCCGACCTGGTGCGCACCGGAGAGGTGCCGATGGCGCGGCTCGACAGCTCGGTTCGGAGCGTGCTTGCGCTGAAGGCGATGCTCGGCCTCTTCGAGAACCCGTTCCGGCGGATCGACGAGCGGCGCGAGACGGCGCGGTCGATGACGCCGCGGATCGTTGCGCTGTCGCGCGAGGCCGGGCGCAAGTCGATCGTGATGCTCAAGAATGACGGCGACCTGCTGCCGCTGCCGCGGACCGGCAAGCGCATTGCGCTGATCGGGCCGTTCGCGAGCGGCCAGCATGATCTCAACGGGCCGTGGTGCGTCTACGGCGACGACACCAAGGCGGTCGATCTGGCGACGGGCCTGCGCGCCGCGCTGCGCAGGCCGGCGGACCTGATCATTGCCGAGGGGTCCGGAATCGAGGAGCCGCTTGCTGGCGGGATCGCGGCAGCGGTGGCGGCGGCGAGGGCCGCGGATATCGTCATACTGGCGATCGGCGAGGGCACCAACATGTCGGGCGAAGCGCAGTCGCGCACCGAGATCGTCGTGCCCGCGCCGCAGCAGGCGCTTGCGGAAGCCGTCGCAGCGGTGGGCAAGCCGACGGTGGTCGTGCTCAAGAACGGGCGTGCGCTGGCGCTCGAGGGTGCGGTTGCCGCTGCCCCCGCGATCCTCGTCACCTGGTTCCTGGGCACCCAGACGGGTCATGCGATTGCGGACATCTTGTTCGGTGCGTTCGGTCCCTCGGGGCGGCTGCCGCTGAGCTTCCCCCGGGCGTCGGGCCAGCAGCCCTATCACTACGCACACAAGCCGACCGGCCGGCCCAATCCGTCCGACGACAAGCTCGAGGCGTACAAGGCGCACTTCCGCGGCATTCCGAACTCGGCGCTGTATCCGTTCGGGCACGGGCTGACCTACGGGAAGGTCGAATATGGCGCGCTGTCGCTGAGCACCAATGCGGCCGGCGAGACGGTTGCGAGCACGCGCATCGTCAATCGTGGGCGGCGCGCGGCGGACGAAGTGGTGCAGCTCTACATCCGCGACCGGGTGGCGAGCGTCACTCGTCCGGTGCGCGAGCTCAAGGCGTTCCGCAAGGTCGTGCTTGCGCCGGGGGAAGCGGAAACGGTGACTTTCCGGCTGCGGCGGAGTGACCTGGCGTTCATCGGGCAGAACAATCGGCCGGTCGTCGAGCCGGGGATGTTCGACGTGTGGATCGCGCCGTCGGCCGAGGCGCAGGGCGCGCATGGGCAGTTCGAGCTGAAGGCCTAGGGATCAGGTTTCGGCTTCGAGTTCGCGGACGATGCGGCGGTGCGTGTCGCGGCCGAGCGGGTTGAGCCACATCGCGGCGCACGACAGGCCGAGGAAGGCGAGCGGCACCAGCGCGACGGTGCGGCGCATTGCATCGAGCGTCGAATCGCTCTGCGCGATGTTGGCGACATAGCCGGCGGAGTCGAAGCTCCAGCCGAGGATTGCGGTGGCGAGGCCGATCGCGATCCGCTGAAGCAGAGCGGCCACTCCGAATACGACGCCCTCGACGTGGACGCCAGTCGAGCGCTCGCCATATTCGATGGTGTTGGGGAGCATGCCCCAGAATACGAAGTTGAGGCCGACGATGGCGACCTGCAGGCCGACGAGGAACGACTGCATCGCGGTCGTTCCACCGATGTCGAGCGCGGCGAACAGGGTCAGGCCGCCGATGCCTGCGCCCGCGGCGATGAACCAGATGGTGCGGAGCCCAAGCGCGCGCCCGGCCAGCATCCACAGCGGCACCGCAACCGCGCTGACGAGGCCCATCGAGGCGAGCGCAAGCTGGCCCGCATCGGGATCGTCGAGCAGGTACTTGAAGTAATAGAGCACCGACTTGTTGAGCACGGTGATCGCCACGACCATCGCCATCATCGCGAGGTTGAGCGTGACGAATGCGCGGTTCGCCGCGAGGCTTGCAAGCGCTGCGCGGAGGGAGGTTGCAGCAGCGGCATGGGGAGCGGCAGTCTCGCGGTAGGTGCGCCCGACGACGATCAGGATCGCGGCACCTGCTGTTGCGAACAGGATCGCCGAGCCGAGATAAGCGCTGGCGGGATCGCGCTCCCCCGTGAGCCACTCGCCAGCCGGGATGGTGGCAAGCGCGACGGTCACCGAGGCAAGGGTCCCGAACAGCATGCGCAGGCCCGCGACGAATGCGCGGTCGCCGGAGTCGGCGCTGATCCGGGCGGTCATCGCCAGATAGGGCACGTTCGATGCCGCGTAAGCGGTGCGGAACAGCAGGTGCGCGGCGAACACGCTGGCAACGCCGAGCGGGCCCGGAGCGATCGGCGGCGAGTATGCGAGCACGAAGGTCAGGCCGAGCGGAATGGCGGTTGCAATCAGCAGGGCGCCGTAGGGAAGCGTCTCCCGACGCCGGTCGACGAGCACTCCGGCGATGAAATTCGCGATGCCGTCCCAGATGGACGCGATCATGAAAGTCGTTGCGGCGACCGCGATCGGCAGGTTGAGCGCGTCGGTGTAGTAGAACAGCAGGAAGAGCATCACGCTCTGCCAGAACAGGTTGAAGGCGAAGTCGCCGAACGCGAACAGCAGCAGGCGCGCGCGCGATGGGCGCAATGGGCTGCCGATCGCCCCGTCGACTGCCACTGACGCCACCCGGATGTTCCCTTGCCCGGGCCGGAGCTTAGATCGGGGATGCGCCTTCGTCACGCCCGGTGTGCCCCCGCCGCATCAGCCGTCGCGCTATCAGCCAAACAGCCTTCCAATGCTTAGGAGCCGCGCTATCAATCGCTCCAACGTTCGATGGAGTGGGGTGCAGTCATGGATATTCAAACTCTGTTCGAGGGGCGGCTCGCTTTCCCACATCCGACCGCCCGCGACCGGCTCGACCGACTGGTCGGGCTCGATGAGCACAAATCGACGCTGAGCAAGGTTCTCGGCCTGCTCGTCAATCCCAAGGGGCTGATCGATTGGGGTGCGCGCAATCATCCGGGGTCCGATTCACTGCTTCACTCGGTTCTCCACCGGCCGCCGCTGGTGATTCTTGCCGGCGATGTCGGCTGCGGCAAGACCGAGCTGGCCGAGACGATCGGCGACGCGGTGTCGCGGCAGGAGGGGATCGAGGTCGAGCTGCTACCGCTGAGCCTGTCGGCGCGCGGTCAGGGCAAGGTCGGGCAGATGACCCACCTGCTGTCGGCCGCGTTCGATTATACGATCAAGGAGGCGATGCGAATCAAGGAGACCGGCGCGGTGATCCTGCTGGTCGACGAGGCGGATGCGCTTGCCCAGTCGCGCGAAACCGAGATGCATCATGAGGATCGCAGCGGCGTGAACACCTTCATCCGCGGGATCGATCGACTGTACAACCAGAAGGTGCCGGCGGCCGTGATCATGTGCACCAATCGCTACCAGGCGCTCGATCCGGCGGTCAGGCGGCGCGCGGCGGAACTGCTCATCTTCGATCGTCCGAACGACGAGGCTCGCCGCGAGCTGCTCGGCCGACGGCTCAAGGCGGTCGGCTTCGCCCCAGAGGACGTCGTGGCGCTGGCCGACGCGACCGGACCGCGCGCTGGTGGCGAGCCCGGCTTCACCTATTCGGACCTGTTGCAGCGGCTGATCCCACGAATCGTGCTCGACGCTTATCCGCGCACCTCGATCGTGCCCGAACGCGCAGTCGAGGTCGCAAAGGGGATGCGGGCGACTGCGGCGTTCCGCGACGAGGCCTGAGGCCCGCGCGGCTCGTTCCAGCGCCCCGGCGCGAAGGGAAGTGACTGGGCGCGAAGGGAAGTGACTGGGCGGTGCGTCGAGCGCGCCTTCGACAGCGTCGATCCGGGCTGTCGTGAGCGTGGCTGCAGTGCCTCAGGTGAAGCGTCGAAATGGGACGAGTAGCGCCTGAGTCGCAGCTTTGGGCTTGCGAATCGAAGTCATTTAGTTAACGGTTTGTAAATCACCCCGCTTTCCCGAGAAGCTTGGCGTGGCAGGGGGAAGCTTGATGCGTAACCGCGTCGCTTCCCCCGATTTTTTTGGTAGGTCGGCCGAATATAATTCTCTTCGCCTGGTGCGCGTTAGCAGCCAGCCAGCGGGGCTATGCCGATACGGGGAGATGCGCGCTATTCAGGCGGTCAAGGCTCGCCACAAGAATCTCCCGAAATGCCAATCAGCTTGAAGCCGGTGGCGAGCCTCACGATTGGCTTGGCGACTTTGACCTTTAGGCTGGCTGAACGAATTCCGTAGGGGCAGGGTGGCAGCAACCGGTGTGTGCATCGAGCTGGCAGGCCCGAGCACGTCAGGGGACCGGGCTCACGCCTGCCATCCGCCACCGAGGGCTCGGAACAGCAGGATCTGCGCGCGTGCGATCTGCGCGTCGGCTTGCGCCAGTGCGGCCTGGGTGTCGGCGGCGGTCCGTTCGGCGTCGAGCAGTTCGAGCGAGCTGATGTCCCCCTCGCGCTGGCGTGCCCGTGTGATCCGTGCAGCGGCTTCCGCCTGAGCAAGCGCTGCGCCCAGCGCATCGCGGCGCGCCACCGTCTGCTGATAGTTGGACAGTGCCGTTTCGGTCTCCTCCAGCGCCTGGAGGATAGTTCCGTCGAAGGTCGCGAGTGCCGCCTGCGTGTCGGCTTCTGCCCCGGCAACCCGCGCTCGCGCCGCACTGCGGTTCGCGGTCCAGTTGATCAACGGCCCGATCAGCCACGACAAGGCGTTGCCGGAGAAGAGATTGCCGAGGCCCGAGCTGCTCGAGCCCCCCGAGCCACCCAACGTAATCCGCGGATACAGATCGGCGGTCGCGACGCCGATCCGGGCCGTCGCGGCCGAGAGCCGGCGCTCGGCGGCCCGCACATCGGGCCGCCGCGCGAGCAAAGTCGCGCCATCCCCGACGGGGATTGGTTGGGTCAGGCGCAGCGTCGTCGTCCGTTCCGCGGCGGCCCCCGGCAACTCGCGGGGCGCTCGCCCGGTCAGGGTTGCCAGCCGGAACAGGGCCGCCTGCCGCTCGGCCTGCAGCAGCGGCACTTCGGCCCGGCGCTGATCGCGCAGCCCGGCGATCTGGGCAATCTCGAGACCATTGGCCAATCCAACGGCCCGTCTGCGCTCGATCAGCGAAACCGACCGGTCCAGCAGGCCGACGATCCGCTCGGCGACTGCAATCCGTTCGGCGGACGAGACCGCATCGGCATAGGCCCGGGTGGTTTCCGCAACGACCGCGACCCGCACTGCTTCGGTATCGGCTTGCGCGGCGGCAACGTCGCCGCGGGCGGCTTCGACCCGCCGGTCGAGCCTTCCAAACAGGTCGACCTCATAGGACAGGTCGAGGCCAGCATCGAGCTGGACATCGGTGCGGCTTTGCCCCGGCGTCGCCGGACCGGGAAGGCGTCCGTATTGCGCGCCGCCGCCAACGCCCACCTGCGGCTCGCGGGCGCCGCGCTCCTCCCGCAGGATCGAGCGGGCCTTGGCGACCCGCGCCGCGGCCACGCGCACGTCGCTGTTCGCTGCCAGCGCGTCGGTCACCAGCGTATCGAGCACCGGATCGGAATAGAGCCGCCACCAGTCGGACCGGGGCAGGTCGGCCGAGACGAGCGCCGATGAGCCTGCGCCGACAAAGGGAGCAACAGCAGCGCTCGACGGCGGCTTGGCAACATACGCCGGACCGGTGGCGCAAGCGGCGAGTGCGAGTGCCGCTGCGCTAATCAGGAGAGTGCGTCCAATCATTGGATGTCCTATTCGGCTGGTACGAGCGCGGGTTCGGCACCGGGCCGACGGCGGCGGGCAAGCCGTTCGCCGAGCGAGCGGCACACGACGTAGAAGGTCGGGGTGAAGAGCAGCCCGAACGCGGTCACTCCGATCATCCCGAAGAACACGGCCGTGCCGAGCGCCTGGCGAAGCTCGGCGCCGGCGCCGGTCGCGATCAGCAAGGGCACGGAGCCCAGGATGAAGGCGAAGCTGGTCATCAGAATCGGGCGGAGACGGTCGCGTGCCGCACGGATCGCGGCCTCGGTCGGCGACATGCCATTGGCCTCGTCCTGACGGGCGAACTCGACGATCAGGATCGCGTTCTTGGCCGCAAGCGCAATCAGCACAACGAGCCCGATCTGGGTCAGCACATTATTGTCCATGCCGCGCAGGTTCACGCCGATCATCGCCGCAAGCAGGCACATCGGAACGATCAGGATGATCGACAGCGGCAGCAGCAAGCTTTCGAATTGTGCGGCGAGCACCAGGAAGACGAACAATACGGCAAGCCCGAACACGAGCGCGGACGTGCTTCCCGCCGCCTTCTGCTGATACGCAATGCCGGTCCACTCGGCCGTGTACCCGGCGGGCAGGGTCTCGGCAGCCAGCTTCTCCATCGTGTCGAGCGACTGGCCGGACGAGAAGCCAGGCGCTGTATCGCCGTCGATCTCCACGGCTGGGAAGCCGTTGTAGCGAGCGACGCGGTACGGACCGGTCCGGTCCTCGAACGTGGTGACCGACCCGATCGGCACCATTGCGCCGGAGTTGGAGCGAGCGCGGAGGTTGGCGATGTCGGATTCGGTCGCCCGGTACGGCGCGTCCGCCTGCGCCGTCACGCGATAAGTGCGCCCGAGCAGGTTGAAGTCGTTGATGAACGCCGAGCCGAGATAGACCTGCAATGCTTCGAAGATGCGGCTGGGCGGAACGCCGAGCATGTCGGCCTTGCCGCGATCGATGTCAGCGAAGACGCGCGGCGTGGAGATGTCGAACAGGGTGTAGACTTGGCTCAGCCCCGGAGTCTGGTTGGCCTTGGCGATCAGGCCCCACGAGTTGCCGGATAGTGCCTCGAACCCGCCGTCCTTCATGTCCTTGACCATCAGGCGATAGCCGCCTGCGGAGCCGATGCCCTGGATCAGCGGCGGCGGTACGATCAGCAGGCGCGCGTCGTTGATGTCGGCCGTCCGCTTCTGCGCTTCGGCCATGATTTCGGGGAAGGTGACGCCGAGCTTGCGCCGCTCCTCGAACGACTTGAGCGGGATGTAGGCCGCAGCGGCGTTGGGTGCCTGCGTCTGCGACGCGCCGTCGAAGCCGGCCAGCATGACGGCGCCCTTCACGCCGTCGATCGGCAGGATGCGGCTCGCGACCTTGCGCATGACCTCGTCGGTCCGTTCCAGGGACGAGCCTGGCGGGAGCTGGATGACGGTCAGGAAGTAGCCCTGGTCCTGCGCCGGGATGAAGCCCGACGGCGTCACCCAGAACAGGCCGACGGTGGCAGCGATCAGCCCGGCGTAGGCGGCCATCATCCGGCGTGGAGCACGGACCAGCCGACGGGTCAGCCGGGCGTAGCTGTCGCTGAACCGTTCGAAGCCGCGATTGAACCAGTCGCCCGCCCGGCCGAGCATGGCAGCAACCCGGTTGGTTGGCGGGGCTTCGGTGTGCGGCTTGAGCAGGAGCACCGCAAACGCCGGCGACAGGGTCAGCGAGATCAGCAACGAGATGACGGTGGCAGCCGAGATCGTCACTGCGAACTGATGGTAGAAGGCTCCGGACAGGCCGTTCAGGAACAGCGTCGGCAGGAACACTGCGCACAGCACGAGGACGATGGCGATCAGGGCGCCGCCGACCTCGTCCATCGATTGTCGTGCGGCGTCCAGCCCGGTGAGTCCGCGCGCCAGGTTGCGCTCGACATTCTCGACCACGACGATGGCATCGTCGACGACGATTCCGATCGCCAGCACCAGCCCGAACAGTGACAGATTGTTGAGCGAATAACCGACGGCGAGCAGGACTGCGAAAGTGCCGATCAGCGACACCGGGATGGCAATGACCGGGATCACCGCGGCTCGCCAGCGCTGCAGGAACACCACGATCACCAGGATCACGAGCAGGATGGCTTCGAACAGGGTCTTGCGAACCTCGTCGATCGACTGCGCGATGAACTCCGTCGGATTGTAGATGACGCGATATTCGAGGCCCGCCGGGAAGGTCGCCGAGGCCGATTTCATCTCGTTCTCGACCGCGGTCGCTGCGGCAAGCGCGTTCGAGCCGGGGCGCTGGAACACGCCCATCAGCACGGTCGGCTCACCCGAAAGATAGGTGTTGGACGCATAGTCGGCGGCGCCGAGTTCAACCCGCCCGACATCGGAAACGCGCACCTGGCGCCCGGACGGATCGCTGCGGATGACCACGTTGGCGAACTGCTCGGGTTCGGTCAGCCGGCCCTGCGCCTGCACGTTCAACTGAAAGGCGCTGCCGGTGGCGTAGGGCGGCTGCCCGAGCGTGCCCGCGGTAACCTGCACGTTCTGCGCGCGCAACGCATCGACGATCTCGCCGGCAGTGAGGTCGAGTGCAGCCGCGCGGCTGGGATCGATCCACACGCGCATCGCGTAATCGCGCGAGC
>JASLBJ010000163.1 GCA_030146725.1 Sphingomicrobium sp.
AAGGGCGCAGGTCTTCTTCGCGCCTTCCCTGTTCCCTCGTGCCTTCGCGTGGACTCTTTTGCTTGTGCCCTGCGGGCGTGACCTAGCAGCCTTCGCCTAGCGTGGGATCGATTTGCGCTGACAGTCGGCGGGCGGCGCGGCGGGCGAAGCGGAGGAGCTCGGCCTTGCGGCGGGCGGGGGCGAGTGGGCGCAAGCTCGCTTCACGGACGACCGCGGCATCGTAGCGATCAGCGACGATCAGGCCGGCAGCTTCGGGAAGGAAGCGCTGCTCGTCGCAGATCGCGGCCAGCGTCGGCGGGACCGCCCAGAAGAAATGGTCGCAATAATCGAGATAGTCGGTCCATTTGGAGTCGCCGAGCAGGTCCGCCTTCGCGACCTTGATCTCGACGATCGTCAGCCCGCCCTTGGCATCGATGGCCATCATATCGGCGCGGCGGCCGTTGGGCAGCGGCACCTCGCAGATCGCGAACAGGTCGCGGCGGCAGAACAGCCGGGTCACTCCGCGCGCGACTTCGGCCGCAATCGGCGGCGCGTCGGCGAAGCAGGGTGGAAGCTGGGGCGCGGTGCTCACCCGTCAGCGCTTAGAACAAAGCGGCAACGGCGCCAATTGCAGAAATGGCGCTTGCCTGGCGGAAGGCTCAATCGGTGGAAAGGGCCTGGTGGAACGCGCCCGCCGAGGGGATCCTAGCGGTAGAAGACGTGGTTGCCGATGGCGGCGACGCGGGTCAGCTTCCAGCGGGGCGAGACGCGCTTGGCGTGGAAGAACAGCGCCTTGCCCGCGGCCGAGTCCTTGAGGTCCTGGGCGACGATGCGGGCGACTGCGACGGCGGTGCGCCACTGCTTGCTGGCGCGCGGCACCGACGGCAGCGCGCCGTTGCGGATGAAGCTGAACTGGCCGCGCTGGAACAGCACGCCGCAGTAGGACGACGGAAAGCGTCCGTTCGAGTTGGCGCGGTTGGCGATGACGTCGCCGACGGCAAGCTGGCCGGCGAGCGGCTCGCTCTTGGATTCGTAGTAGATGCCGACGGCAAGGCACTCGAGCTCGCGGCTGCCGGGATCGGCGCTGCTGAGCTGGCTGACGAGGGTGGCAAGGTCACCTGTCGGACGGACTGCAGTGGTGCTGGTCTGGAAGGACTCTTCGGAAGCGGAAGGCTCTTGTACGGTCGAAAACTGGGGCGTTACGATCTTCGGCATCGACACGCTTGCCTGGCTCATCAGGGGCTCGGACGGTCGGACCTGGGCCGGTGCGACGGAGCCTGCACTAACGCCGGCAAGAACCAGCATCGCTGTACGAAGAGAAACCATTTGACCGCTTATTCATGCGGTTAACCCTCGGCCGGGAGGCATTGATCAAGCGGATGATCATCCGCCCGAGCCCCCCTCGATGGTTCCCCGTCTCGCGTGGCATCTGCCGGCCCACCCCGGCGAAGAATGCCCCCCGCTCTTGCTGTGAGACGGGGTTTCCAGCGTATCAACCATGGGGTCAACCTTGGGCGATCGTTTCAGCGATGAATCGTTCTGCCGCTGCGGTGTCTAGCTCGATTACCCATAAATCGTCGTCGAACCGAACGCGTTTGTCGACGAATCGCTGACTTTCCAAGGAACTAAGCGAATCGGGTTCCACCACCGCCCATCGGTAGCTTCCGTCTGCGGCCAGTTGCCGCTCGAGAAAGGCGGCGTGGCGGCCGCGGCTGGTGACCGCGAGCAGGATTGCGCCGCGGTCGGGATCGCCCTTGCGTAGCACGGTCCCGAAGTCCCCCTGGGCCTGGGCGCGGCGGATCAGCGCGGTCGCTTCGAGCGCTGCGGGGAGGCGGTCGTCGGTCACTCGCTACGGTAGCCGTCGAGGCCGGACAGGACGATGTGCGAGCGCAGGAACGTGCCCGTACCGCGCGCGCACTCCTCGCCGTCCTGGTCGACGATCCGCGCCTCGGCGATGAGGACTCGGCGGCGGCCGGAGATCCAGCGCCCTTCGGCTCGCGCTGCGCCCGTCCGCAGCGGCCTGGTGAAGTGGAGGTTGAAGGCGGTGGTCAGCAGGAAGCGGTCGCTGATCAGGCTGTTGGCCGCGTAGAAGGCGGCGTCGTCGAGCATCTTGAAATAGAGCGTGCCGTGAGCGGCCCCGGCGGCATGGAAGCTGGCGGGGGCGACATCGAAGCAGATGCTTGCCCGGCCGGCCTCGGGGATTGCAAGCTCGGAGGCGAACAGGCGGTTGACCGGAGCCGCTCGGTAGAGCGACTCGAGGCTGCGGAAATGCGCCTGCTCGCCGCTTGGGCTTCGCTCGCCGCTTGGGCGATCAGGCGGCGTCGCGCTCATCGGACCCGATCAGCACGGCGCACAGGGCATCGCGGCTGCGTGCCCCGCGCATCTTGGCAAGCGTCGCGACATTGCGGGTGACGCGGCTGACGGCGGCCAGCGCCTTCAAGTGCTCGGCGCCGGAATCGGGCGGCGAGAGCAACAGGAAGACGAGATCGACCGGCGCATCGTCGATCGCCTTATAGTCGAGCGGTTCGGCCAGGCGCGCGAACAGGCAGTAGATCCGCTCGAGTCCGGCGACCTTGCCGTGGGGAATCGCGACTCCCTGGCCAAAGCCGGTCGAGCCAAGGCGCTCGCGCTCGAGCAGGCTGGCAAGGATCGCGGCGGGGTCGCTGCCGATCCGCTGGCCCGCAAGCGTTGCAAGCTGCTGCAGCACGGCGCGCTTGTTGGCCGCGGGCAGGCCGGTCTTGATCGCATCGCAATCGAGGAAGTCGGATAATTGCATTCGAACAGCACTCAGGCAGCAGGCACGCGCGTTCAGTTACGGGCGCGACGCTGGGGGCATGACAGTCAATCCAGGCCGATCATTGCGGCGTTGGCCCGTTTCAGTCTGTCGTTTGGGGCTCGACCCAGCCGATATTCCCGTCCTCGCGCCGGTAGATCATGTTGAACGCGCCGGACTTGCGGTTGCGGAACATCAGCGCGTTGGTGTTGCGCAGGTCCATCAGCATGACCGCGTCGGACACGCTTGCATCGGGGATGTCGACGCGGGTCTCGGCGACGATCGCCGGGCTTCCGCTGTCCTCCGATTCAGGTCCGTCCGCCTGCGGGCTGTCGCCGGGCTGCGAGAAGACGGTGTAGCCGGCATTCTCGAAATAGGGCTGCGCCTCGTCGGCGTGATGCTCGCGAAGCCGCTTGGAATAGCGGCGAAGCTGCTTTTCGATGCGGTCGGCGGCGCCGTTGAAGGCGATCGGCGCGTCGTGCGCGCGGTGCGAGGCCTTGAGCACCACGCCCTGGCCGACCGGCGCGAGGATGTCGCACGTGAAATCGTTGGTCGGGCCACGGCCGAAGGTGACGTTCGCGGCAATCGCGCGCGAGAAATGCTTCTGGGTAATCTCTTCCATGCGCGAAATCGCGTGCTCGCGCAGCGATTCGCCGGTTTCGACCTGATGACCTGCGACCCGGATTTCCACGTGTGCGGCTCCTTTCGAGCTGTTGGCCCGCGGCTTAGGACTCGCCCGGGACTCGCGTCAACCAGCGTCGGCGAAGCGGGCCCAGAGCGGATTGACGAGCCGTGCGATAAACGCGCGGTGGCGCTCCAGTTCCTCAACCGCCGCCTGGTGGGGGCGCGCAATGCGCGGTTCGCGGACGGTGACGGTCGCGCCGTCGCCGGGGTCCGCAACCTTGGCATCGGCGACGAGGCCGAGCCCGATCTGGCGCCCGCCGGTCAGTTCGACATAGACTCGCGCGAGCAGTTGGGCGTCGAGCAGGGCGCCGTGCTTGACCCGCTGGCTGCGGTCGACGCCGAAGCGCGTGCACAAGGCATCGAGGCTGTGCTTGGCGCCGGGATGGCGGGTGCGGGCGAGGACCAGCGTATCGCGCATTCGGGTCATGCACACCGGCGGCCGGCCGCACAGGCCAAGCTCATGGTTGAGGAAGCCGAAGTCGAAGCTGGCGTTGTGCGCGATAAGCGGCGCTTCGGCGATGAACTCGAGCAGTTCCTCGGCTTTCTCGCCGAACCGCGGCTTGTCCGACAGGAAGATGCTGCTCAGCCCGTGCACCGCCTCGGCCTCGCCGGGCATCGGCCGGTCGGGGTTGAAGTAAGCGTGATAGTGGCGCCCCGTCTCGACGCGGTTGAACATCTCGACGCAGCCGATCTCGACCATTCGGTCGCCGCCGGCGGGATTGAGCCCGGTGGTCTCGGTATCGAACACGATTTCACGCATTGCGAGACTATGATTCGCGGACGAGCCCCAGGCAAGCCAATATGGCGTGCACCTGATCTTGAGTTGTGGATAGCTCGCCGCCGGTGTCGATCACGAAATCCGAGCGGGCGCGTTTTTCAGCATCGGGCGTCTGGCGGGCGAGGATCGCGGCGAACTTTGCCTCGCTCATGCCGGGCCGCGCGAGGACCCGGGTCCGCTGGACGGCGGCGGGTGCCGAGACGGTGATGACATGGTCGAACGCCGCCTCGCCGCCGGTCTCGAACAATAGCGGGATGTCGAACAGCAGCGCGGGCGCATCGCCGTGCGCGCCGATAAAACGCGTGCGTTCGAGGTGAACGGCGGGGTGCACGATCGTCTCGAGCGCGGCGAGTTCGTCGGGCTGGCCGAGCACTGCGGCCGACAGCGCGTCGCGATCGACCGCACCGTCGCGGGTGGTGCCGGGAAAACGCGCCTCGATCCGCCCGACCAGCGCTCCGCCCGGGCCCTGGAGGCGGCGGACGGCGGCGTCGGCGTCGAACACGGGGATTCCGGCGGCGGCGAACATCGCGGCGACGGTCGACTTGCCCATGCCGATCGAGCCGGTCAGCGCCAAGGTTATCATCGCGTGATCATGGCGTAATCATGGTGTGAGCACGCCGCGCGCCCGGAGCGCGCCGAGCAGCGGCAGCAGCGGCAGGCCGAGGATGGTGAAATGGTCGCCGTCGATCGCCTCGAACAATTGGACCCCGGGCCCTTCGAGGCGGAACACCCCGACGCACTGGCTGACGGCGGGCCATTCGGCGTCGAGATAAAAGGCGATGAAGGATTCACTGAGAGGGCGGACGTGGAGGGTCGCGGTGCTCGCATGGCTCCATTCGACGGCGCCGCCGCGGGCGAGCGCGACGGCGCTGGTGAGGTGCATGGGTCTGTCGGAGAAGGCGCGCAGATGCTCCTCGGCGTCGGCGCGGCTGGCCGGCTTGTCGAAGCGGCGTTTCCCCACGGCCACGACTGAATCGCTGCCGATGACCAGGTCGCCGGGATGATCGGCAGCGACGTCGAGCGCTTTCGCCTGGGCCAGCTCGAGGGCGATCTCGCGCGGGTCCGACAGCCCCGCGGTTGCGGCGCGCTCGTCGACATTGGCCGGCACCACCCGGTGCGCGACGCCGGCCGCCTCGAGCAGAGCGCGGCGGATCGCGCTGGCCGAGGCGAGGATCAGCGGCATAAGAGTTCGCTCATCGGCTGCACCTTGGGCTCGTGCGGCCGGTCCGCAATGCCCGCCTGCCGCGCTCGCGGCCGGTCCGCAATGCCCGCGCCTGCCGCCACTCAGTAGCGCTGGTAGAGGGCGAGCATTCGGGAGCGGGCATCGGCGACGGTTCGCCTGGCCTTGTCCCGTGCTGCGGCGGGCGCCGATCCCTGCGCACGGGCAAGCTCGGCCGAGCGGTCGACCAGGGCGCGCTCGGCCGGGCCGCAGACGCGGGCCAGCGCATCGGCATAGAGCGGCGGCGGATCCTGGCGCGTGCGCGCTGCACGCATCGTTGCAAAGGCGCAGGAGAAATAGCGGTCCATCGCCGCCATCTGCTCGTCGCTTGCAGACGACCCCGCGGCGGCGGCGGGCGAGGCGCCGGCGAGTAGCAGGCCGAGCAAGGCGAGGATGCAAGCGCGACGCATTGGCACGAGAATGACAGCCGCCGAGCACCGCCGCAATGGCTTCGTGCCGGTCGCTGCTGCCGGTCCTGAACACTGCCCCTCCCGAACACGGCACGCCGGGTGCGGTAGCAGGCTGTAGAAGCCTGTGGACAAGGGGTCGGTTTGCGGGGCGTGCAGGCTGTGGGCGAGGGTCGCCGGCCGGTCGTTCCACGGTTTGCGAGGGTTATGCCGTCATCTATCCACTGGCGGCGGCTTCTGTCCCCAGCCTGTGAATCGCGGGAGTGGCGGTGCGCGACTCGCGCTTGGCCGGGGGAAACGGGTCCTTCGCCCTTGTTGGCAAAAGCGGTAGCGCCGCCTAAGCCCCGGCTCGCGGCGGCCTACTACAACTACAGTCTTCTTCTAAATATACTTCTAAAGGAGAATAAGGGGTGGCCCTGAGCCTTGGCGAACGTGCCGACATGCGGGCTGACGAGCTGACGCGTAGCGGGCGTGGCGAGAAACCGATGCTGGCTGTCCTGCACGGCGAGGTGCGCGATCCGCCGCCGCTGTGGATGATGCGCCAGGCCGGGCGCTATCTGCCCGAATATCGTGCGCTGCGGGCGGACAAGGGCGGGTTTCTCGAGCTGGTCTACGACAGCGATGCAGCGGCCGAGGTGACGCTCCAGCCGCTTCGCCGCTTTCCCGAGCTCGATGCGGCGATCCTGTTTTCGGACATCCTCATCGTCCCCTTCGCGATGGGCCAGGAATTGCGCTTCGTGGCGGGGGAAGGGCCGCGGCTGGCCCCTCGCCTGCTCGACGCCGCGTTTGGCTCGCTGGCGGCCGCTCCAGGGCGGCTGGCGGGCATTTACGAGACGGTGGCCAAGGTGAAGGCGGCGCTGGCGCCCGAGACCACGCTGATCGGCTTCGCCGGATCGCCGTGGACGGTCGCGACCTACATGATCGCCGGCCAGGGCAGCCGTGAGCAGAGCGAGGCGCGCGGGTTCGCCTATCGCGATGCGGCGGCGATGCAGGCGCTCGTCGACGCCATCGTCGCGGTGACGATCGAGTATCTGTGCGGGCAGATCGACGCCGGCGCGGACACCGTGCAATTGTTCGACAGCTGGTCGGGCAGCCTTGCGCCGCGCGAGTTCGAGCGCTGGGTGATCGCGCCGACCGCGGGAATTGTGGCTGCGGTCCACGCCGCCCGGCCGGGCGTTCCGGTGATCGGTTTTCCCAAGGGCGCCGGGGCCAAGCTGGCCGCTTATGCAAGGCAGACCGGGGTCGATGCACTCGGGCTCGACGAGACGGTCGATCCCGCCTGGGCCAATCGCGATTTGCCCGACGGGCTGCCGGTCCAGGGCAATCTCGATCCGCTTGTCCTGCTCCATGGAAGCGAGCGGCTTGAGGAGGAAGTCGCGCGAATCCGCCACGCGCTGTCCGGGCGGCCGCACATCTTCAACCTTGGCCACGGGATCGTTAAGGAGACCCCGATCGCGCATGTCGAGCGGTTCATGACGGCGGTGAAGGGGACCATGTGGACGAGCTGACCGGCTTCCTCGGCGGGGCCTATCTGTGGGTCAAGGCGGCGCATGTGACGTTCGTGATCTTCTGGATCGCGGGGCTGTTCCTGCTGCCGCGCTTCTATGTCTATCACCATGCGACGACGCCCGGTTCGGCCGAGGACCGCGCGTGGATCGAGCGCGAGACCCGCACGCGGCGGATCATCCTTGGGCCCGCGATGATCGTGGTGTGGGTGCTCGGGCTGATGCTCGCCTTTCATCTGGGCGCGTTCCGGGAGGGCTGGTTCGTCGCCAAGTTCGCGCTGGTGGTGTTGCTGACCGGCTATCAGGGGTGGATTTCGGCCTATGGCCGCAGCCTGGCCAAGGGCAAACGGGCGCTCGAGAACCGGACCTTGCGGATCATGAACGAGATTCCGGGGATCGCGACCGCGCTGATCGTCGTGCTGGTGATCGTCCGCCCGCTGTAGGCGGTTCGGTGGGCAGGCGGTTCGGTGCACGGGGCCGGCGCGAGTTTGTGACGGCTCGCGCTCTCGCCGATTGACACGGCGAGGCTGCGGACATACCGCATTAGCGACGCGACCGGCGCGTCTTATGTGCCGGCGATCCGTTCCAGCCGATGCGACGTCCTGTCGCGTGCGTGCTTTTCGCCAAGCCGAAACCCCTGCCTTTTCAGACCGAGCGATCCCCCGATGCATCTCAAAGATCTCAAGAAGAACACTCCCGCCGAGCTGGTCACCATGGCCGAGGAGCTCGGGATCGAGGGCGCGTCGACGCTGCGCAAGCAGGACATCATGTTTTCGATCCTCAAGGTCCGCGCTGAAAGCGGCGCCGAGATCATGGGCATGGGGACGATCGAGGTGCTCAACGACGGCTTCGGTTTCCTGCGCAGTCCAGAGGCCAATTACCTTGCCGGCCCCGACGACATCTATGTCGTTCCCAACCTCGTCCGCCGCTACGGCCTGCGTACCGGCGACACGGTCGAGGGCGAGATCCGCGGACCCAAGGACGGCGAGCGCTATTTCGCGCTGACCCGCGTCACGCAGATCAATTTCGACGATCCCGAAGCGGTTCGCCACCGGGTCAATTTCGACAATCTGACGCCGCTTTATCCGGACTCGAAGCTTAGGCTCGACACGCTCGACCCGACCGTCAAGGACAAGAGTGCGCGAGTGATCGACATCGTCTCGCCGCAGGGCAAGGGCCAGCGCGCGTTGATCGTCGCGCCGCCGCGCACCGGCAAAACCGTGTTGTTGCAGAACATCGCCAAGGCCATCACCGACAATCACCCCGAAGTGTTCCTGATCGTGCTGCTGATCGACGAGCGGCCCGAGGAGGTCACCGACATGCAGCGCTCGGTCAAGGGCGAGGTCATTTCCTCGACCTTCGACGAGCCTGCGCAGCGCCACGTCCAGGTCGCCGAGATGGTGATTGAGAAGGCCAAGCGGCTGGTCGAGCACAAGAAGGACGTCGTGATCCTGCTCGATTCGATCACGCGCCTCGGCCGCGCCTACAACACGGTGGTGCCGTCGTCGGGCAAGGTGCTGACCGGCGGCGTCGACGCCAATGCGCTGCAGCGGCCCAAGCGCTTCTTCGGTGCCGCGCGCAACATTGAGGAAGGCGGGTCGCTGTCGATCATCGCCACCGCGCTGATCGATACCGGATCCAAGATGGACGAGGTCATCTTCGAGGAGTTCAAGGGCACCGGCAACTCCGAAATCGTGCTCGACCGCAAGGTGTCGGACAAGCGCATCTTCCCCAGCCTCGATGTTGGCAAGTCCGGCACCCGCAAGGAGGAATTGCTGGTCGACCAGGCGATCCTCACCAAGATGTGGGTGCTGCGCCGGATCCTCATGCAGATGGGCACGATCGACGCGATGCAGTTCCTGCTCGACAAGATGAAGGACGCCAAGTCGAACGAGGATTTCTTCGCGAGCATGAACCAGTAAGGTTCGCCAAAGTCCCGTTGGTGCGAGCCTGCCAAAGGCCTGTCTTGAAAGCTGCGCGTCATGGAGGCAGGGACGTCTGCGCGATTGAGCTTCGGCCAAACGGGGTAGGATAAGTGATGATCGAATATCTCCTGGCAGCTGCCGCCGCTGCCCCGATGGATCTTGGCGGACCTGCCGAGATGTGGGCGTCGATCGTCAAGGATTTCTCCAACATCGGCGAGCCGGGGGTCTTCGCAGCCTTCCTCCAGGTGCTGATGATCGACCTGGTGCTCGCCGGCGACAATGCGATCGTCGTCGGCGCGCTCGCGGCGGGCTTGCCGCCCGAGCAGCGCAAGAAGGTCATCTTCATCGGCGTCATCGCGGCGCTGGTGCTGCGGATTGCCTTTGCGCTGGTCGTAACCCAGCTGATGCAGATCGTCGGACTGATCCTCGTCGGCGGCCTGCTGCTGGCGTGGGTCGCATGGCGCATGTGGCGCGACATTCGCGGCGGGCACAACGAGGGCTCGGCCGAGGTCGATGGCGACGAGCATTCGGGCCTCAAGCCCGCCAAGAGCTTCGCCGGCGCCGCCTGGGCAGTCGCGGTCGCCGACGTCAGCATGAGCCTCGACAACGTGCTCGCGGTCGCCGGCGCGGCGCGCGACCATCCGGGCATCCTCATCGTCGGGCTGGTGTTCGCGGTGGCCCTGATGGGCATCGCCGCCAACGTCATCGCGCGCTACATCGAACGCTACCGCTGGATCGCCTATGTCGGGCTGCTGGTGATCGTCTATGTCGCGGGTAAGATGATTTACGAAGGCTGGGTCGACCCGCAAGTCGGCATCGGCCGCATGTTCGGATAGCGGTCTGAGCACGATCTTCGCAGCTGCCAGCGGGCGTTTACCGGCGGCGATTGCGATCGTTCGGGTGAGTGGACCGTCGGCGCATGTGGCTGGTGCGGCGCTGGCGGGTTCGCTCCCACCTGCGCGTCAGGCCGCGGTGCGGGCCCTCAGGGACCCGCGTAACGGTGGTTTGATCGACCAGGCATTGGTCCTGCGCTTCGATCGTCCGGCAAGCTCCACCGGTGAAGATATCGTGGAATTTCATATACATGGCGGGAGGGCGGTGGAGTCTTCCCTGCTGGCGGCGCTTGGCTCAGTCGAGGGGTTGCGGCCTGCAGAAGCGGGTGAGTTCACCCGTCGGGCATTCGAGAATGGCCGCATCGACCTGACCGAGGCCGAAGGCTTGGCCGATCTGATCGAAGCCGAGACCGAAACGCAGCGCCGGGCGGCACTCGCTTTGGCCGAGGGCGGCTTGCGGCGGCAGGTCGACGTGTGGCGCAGGCAGTTGCTGGACCTTTCGGCCCGCGCCGAGGCATCGATCGATTATGCCGAGGAGGATGAGGTCGGGGTCGACACGCTGCTTTCGAATGACTGCGGCGCGCTTGCTCGTGAACTCGACGCGTGGCTCGAGCAGCCCCGGATGGAGCCGCTCAAGGACGGCGTGCGGGTGGTCGTTGCTGGTCCGCCGAACGCGGGCAAGTCGAGCCTCGTCAACGCGCTTGCCGGGTCGGAGCGGGCGATCGTCACCGAGGTTCCCGGGACCACCCGCGACAGCATCGAAGTGCCACTTGCGCTGGACGGAATTCCGTTGATGCTGACCGACACTGCCGGACTGCGGGAAAGTACCGACAGGGTCGAGCGGATCGGAATCGCGCGCGCGCGCGATCTCGTCGGCAAGGCTGACATCCTGTTGTGGCTCGGGGAAACGGACGACGCGCCTAAACACCCACGCTTGATACTCGTTCATGCGCGGTCAGACTTGGCCGACCGGTGCAGCCGACCCTTGGGATCGATTGCTGTATCTTCCGTCACCGGCTTGGGCTTGGATCAGCTAAAGGTAGCTGTTGCGGAGACCGCTCGGATGCTGATCCCGCATGAGAACGCGCTTGCCCTCAACCAGCGGCAAGCCGGACTGATTGCCTCGGCCCGCGACGCGCTGTCGTCTGCAACGGAAGCCGAAGACGCAGCTCTCCTTGCCGAAGACATTCGCGCAGCTTTGCTCGCCTTCGATCGCCTGACCGGCGCTGCCGGGGTCGAGGATATGCTTGATGCGCTGTTCGGACGGTTTTGCCTCGGTAAATGATGTTTCACGTGGAACCTCTCGCGCCGCGTGGAGGAATCTCCTAAGTCGCCCCGATGTACGATGTTCTGGTCATTGGCGGTGGTCATGCGGGCTGTGAGGCGGCGGCAGCGGCTGCGCGTCGCGGCGCCCGGGTTGGACTGCTGACTTTCCGTGCCGACGATGTTGGCCAGATGTCGTGCAATCCGTCGATCGGCGGCGTCGGCAAGGGGCATCTTGTTCGCGAGCTCGACGTTTTCGACGGCCTGATGGCACGCGCCGCGGATCACTCGGCGATCCATCGCCGAATGTTGAATCGGAGCAAGGGGCCAGCCGTCTGGGGTCCGCGGGTGCAGGCTGATCGACGACTGTATCGCGATGCCGCTCGTGGGTCGCTGCGGCAGAGCGGCGTCGAGCTGATCACCGCTGAGGTGCTGGCGATGCAGCTCGACTGCGACCGGATCGTCGGCGTGGAGACCAGTTCGGGCTCGCTCGCTTGTCGCTCGTTGGTCGTGGCGACCGGGACCTTCCTCGATGCGCGCATCTTCGTCGGTGAGACCGTGGTCGCAGGTGGACGGCGCGGTGAGCGCGCCGCATCGGCTTTGGGCCAGCAGATGCGGGAGATCGGGCTTGGGCGGGGCAAGCTAAAGACCGGGACTCCCCCGCGGCTTGATGGACGAACGATCGACTGGGCAAGCATCGCCGAACAGCCGAGCGACGTCGAACCGTGGTCAATGTCAGCGATGTCCAGCGGGCTGCAGCAGCCCCAACTGACCTGCGGGATTACCCGGACCAACGGTCGCACACACGACCTGATCCGTTCGGGGTTCGCCCGTTCGCCCCTGTTCGCGGGTGCGATCGAGGGCCGTGGTCCGCGCTACTGCCCGTCGATCGAAGACAAGGTTCGTCGGTTCGGCGACCGTGACGGGCACCAGATCTTCCTCGAGCCGGAAAGCCTGAGTGATCACCTGGTTTATCCAAACGGTATCTCGACGTCCTTGCCGGCCGACCTCCAGGCCGAGTTCGTCCAGAGCATCGCCGGGCTCGAGCGCGCGCGCATCGTCCAGCCGGGTTACGCGGTCGAGTATGATTTCGTCGACCCACGCAAACTCGACAGCACCCTAGCCGTGCGCGACATTGCTGGGCTGTACCTGGCTGGCCAGATCAACGGCACCACAGGATATGAGGAAGCGGGTGCGCAGGGGCTGGCCGCCGGCTTGAATGCCGCGGCGCACGCGCTCGACCTCGCGCCCATCCGCTTTGACCGGCGCTCGAGCTACATCGGCGTGATGATCGACGATCTGACCTTGCAGGGTGTGTCGGAACCGTATCGCATGATGACGGCTCGGGCAGAATATAGGCTTGCCCTGCGCGCTGACAACGCCCTTTCGCGGCTGGGTAAGGCGGCGCTCGACGCGAATTGTGTCACGCAGCCGCGGCGCCGACAGATCGAGTATCACCTTGCGGCACGCGATGCACCAAGCTGGTCGGAGACTTCCGAAGGCCAGGCAGACGCCCTTTACGCCCCCTATGTCGAGCGCCAAGCCCGCGAGTGGGCAGCCGTGCAGGGCGACTGCGAGCGTTGGCTTCCGCGCGATCTCGACTTTGCAGCCGTACCCGGATTGTCCGCCGAGATGGCGGAACGCCTTAACACCGCCAAGCCCGAGACGATCGACCAGGCTCGACGGGTATCGGGGGTGAGCCCCGCTGCACTCACGGCTTTGTTCATGACCGTAGCTCGACGCGCTGCATGATCGATCGACTGGTCGAAGCCTGCGGTCACGATGTTTCACGTGAAACATATGCGCGGCTCGAGGCCTATGTGGCCTTGTTGAGAGCAGAAGCAGAGGCGCAGAACCTCATCGCGCGGTCGACTGTCGAAGAGCTTTGGGAACGGCACATCATCGACGGTGCTCAGCTGCTGCGGTTCGCACCCGGGAGCGGCAAGTGGGTCGATATCGGCTCGGGTGCAGGCCTTCCCGGGCTTGTCGTTGCCCTCCTGTCGGACCGGGAGGTGACGCTCAATGAGCCGCGCCGACTTCGCGCAGGCTTTCTCCGGGACTGTGTCGATCGGCTCGGGATTGCGTCGAAAGTGACCGTTGCCGACTGCTCCGCATCGAGACTGTCCGGCCAATTCGACGTCATCAGCGCGCGCGCTGTTGGCGAAACCGGAAAACTGTTCGCGATGTCGCGCCACCTCGCGCATCCCGCCACGTTGTGGGTGCTGCCGAAAGGGCGCAGCGGCAAGAAGGAACTGGCGGAAGCGCGGCAAGGCTGGCAAGGTCGCTTCGAGACCCGGCCGAGCATGACCGACAAGGATGCGGTGATCCTGCTTGCTACCGGGGTCGCACCAAGGGGCAGCGCATGATCCGACTGGCGATCGCCAACCAGAAAGGCGGGGTGGGAAAGACCACCACTGCGATCAACCTTGCGACCGCGTTGGCCGCGGTCGGCTGGAAGGTGTTGCTCGTCGATCTGGATCCCCAGGGCAATGCTTCGACCGGGGTCGGCGTCGGCCAATCCAATCGGGCGCGCTCGAGCTACGATGTGCTGATCGGGGATGCGACCCTGGTGGAGGCGGCGGTGCCCACGCGCGTTCCGCGGCTCGACCTGCTGCCCGCGACGGTCGATCTGTCGGGTGCGGAAGTCGAGATGGTCGGGCTCGAGGATCGGGCGCACCGGCTCGAAAAGGCGTTCGACGCGGCGCCGGTGGGACGCTGGGACATATTGCTGATCGACTGCCCGCCGTCACTTGGCCTGCTGACGGTCAATGCGCTGGTTGCGTCGCGTCACCTGCTGGTGCCGCTGCAGTGCGAGTTCTTCGCGCTCGAGGGCCTCAGCCAATTGCTGCAGACGGTCGAGCGGATCCGTACGGCCTTCAACCCCGACCTGGCGATTCTCGGCGTTGCGCTGACCATGTTCGACCGGCGCAACCGCCTGTCGCAGGCAGTTGCCGAGGATGTCCGCGCGTGCCTTGGCGACAAGGTGTTCGAGACGATGGTGCCGCGCAACGTGCGCCTGTCCGAAGCCCCGAGCCACGGACTTCCAGCGCTGATCTACGATCTCAAATGCTCGGGGTCGGACGCGTATGTCCGGCTCGCTCGCGAGTTGATGGGGCGCTTGCCGCAACCCCGACCCGCGGAGGAGGCGGCGTGACGATCAAACGCGCAGGACTCGGCCGCGGTCTGTCGGCGCTGATGGACGAGGCGGTGCGTCCGTCTTCAGACGCGCCGACGGAGCCCGAGGGAGGCGTGCGCGAGATCGACATCGCACGCATCCGTCCAAACCCGAACCAGCCGCGCGTCCAGTTCGACGAGTCGGCGATCGACGAACTTGCCGACTCCATTCGCGAGCGCGGCGTGCTTCAACCGATTCTCCTTCGGCCGAGCGGCGACGGATTCGAGATCGTCGCCGGCGAGCGGCGCTGGCGCGCGGCGCAGCGGGTCCAGCTACACAGCATTCCGGCGATTGTCCGCGAACTCGACGACAATGCCACCGCCGAGATCGCGCTGATCGAGAACATCCAGCGCGAGGACCTCAACGCGATCGAGGAAGCCGAGGGGTATCGTCAGCTGATAGAGCGGCACGGGCATACGCAGGACGATCTGTCCAAGCTTGTTCACAAGTCGCGCAGTCATGTGACTAACCTATTGAGATTGCTGAGTCTTCCCGAGTCCGTGCGGGCTTCACTGGCACGCGGGGAGATCAGCATGGGTCATGCCCGGGCGGTTGCTGCGGCCGATGATCCCGAGGCGCTGACTCGCGAGATCGTCAGTCGCGGTCTGTCGGTGCGCCAGGCCGAGGCGATGGCCAAGCGCAGCAAGCCGGGTGGGGGAGTCGACCCGAATCGCGGCGGCGAGCGCAACGGCCGAGCGCCTGACGCGGACACGGCTGCGCTCGAGCGCCAGCTTGGCGACCTGCTCGGGCTCAAGGTCAAGGTCGCCAACCAGGGTGCGGGTGGTGCGGTGACGCTGCACTACAGCAGCCTCGATCAGCTCGACATGATCTGCCAGCGATTGAGTGGCGAGCCGATCTAGGCCGCCGGGTTCAGCGTCGCCGGGCTTCCCGCGCGATTGCGATCAGCGCGTGGCCGAGACTCTCGGCCGCCGGAGCGCGGGTCAGGACGAGGTCGCGCTCGAGCTGGCCGCTGCGGGCGCTGAGCTTGGCCAGGGCTGCGGCATCCCACTTGCGCAGGAGTCCGCCAACCAGCTCCTTGTCCTTCCAGAACAGCGACTTGCCAAGCGCGGACAGGACCGCTTCGACGCGCTCACCTCGCTCGACGCGGGCGCGGATCGGGGCGAGCATCAGCAAACGCCGCTGGAGCGAGCGGACGACGGGGATCGCCTCGCTCCCGCTCGGATTGAGCCGGGCGAGGCCGTCGGCAAGCTGGGCAAGCTCGCCGCCGAGCGCAAGGTCGGCGAGGCGCATCCAGTCGCCTTCGGGCGTATCGGCGGCCACCGCGTCGAGCGCGTCATGGTCGAGCTCGCGCGGGATTTCGGGCGCGGCGTCGAGGTAGAGAGCGAGCTTGGCGATTTCCTGGCCGGCGATCGCCTGGTCATTGCCGCACGCCGCCGCCACCCGAGCCGCGACTCCGGGCGCCATTCGCAGCCCGTGCGCCCGGCCGAGATCGATCACCATCCGTTCGGCATCCTTGCCTTCGGGCACATAGGACGCGTGGGCGAGCGCCTGGGGATGCGCTTCGGCGAGCTTGAGCAGCGCGGACGTCTTGCGCAGGGCGCCCGCGATCGCGGCAACGGGACTTTCGCCGGCCGGGGCGGCGAACAAAGCCTCGACCCCAGCCGCGATCTCGTCGCCCGCAGGCTCGACCCAGATCAGGCGCCGGCCGCCGAACAGGCTCATCGCGCCGGCCTCATCGGCAAGCAGCGCCGGGTCCGAACGGATTGCACTTCCCGCGATGACGAAGCGAGCGGCGCCGGCGCCCTTGAGCAGGCGTTCGGCGAGCCCGCGCGACCCGGCCTCGTCGGGGCCGTGGAACAGATAGAAGCGGACAGCCGCGCCCGGTTG
>JASLBJ010000171.1 GCA_030146725.1 Sphingomicrobium sp.
CGCTTGAGGTGCTCGAGATTGGCCTCGACCGTCGGGTCAGGGTGGTGATTGGGAAAGCTTCCGTCGACGTCGGTGAAGATGGTGTGATGCTCGCCGGGGAGGCGGTCGATCAGCTTGAGCAGGGCCGGGCCGGCGGCGCCGTTGCCGGCGTCCCAGCCGATGCGGAAGCTGCCGCCGCGGTAATCTTCGACAAGCCGGGCGACATAGCGCTCGAGGATATCCTCGTCGCTGACCTGCCCCTGGCCCTCGCTCCAGCGGCCCTCGGCGGAGCGGCGGCCGAGCGCCTGGATCTCCTCACCGAACACCGAGCGGCCGGACAGCAACATCTTGAAGCCGTTATAATCGGCCGGGTTGTGGCTTCCGGTGATCTGGATACCGCCGCCGACGTCGAGCGCGTAGGTCGCGTAATAGAGCATCGGGCTCGGCCCCATGCCGACCCGGACGACGTCGAGCCCGCCGGTGGTGAGCCCCTCGATCAGGGCTTTCTCGAGGGTCGGTGAGTGGCTGCGGCCGTCGCGGCCGACGGCGATGCGGGTGACGTTCTCCTCGCGGGCAAGCGCGGCGAAGCTTCGGCCGAGAGCGAATGCGTCGGCCTCCGACAGGGTCGAGCCGACGATGCCGCGGATGTCATATTCGCGGAGGATGGTGCGGTTGAATGTGTGGGTCATTGCGGGTCCGAACCCGGTTCAAGCTTCGTTGTTCCGGCGGTGGCGTGGCTCAGGCGACCTTGGCCTGCTGCTGGGTGCCGGGAATACCGAGGCCGGCGATCATCTCGCGCAGCTCCTGCCGGGCGGTGATGTGGCCCATGCCGACTTCGCCGAGCTGGGCCAGGTCGAGCAGCGTCAGCCCCTTGGGAAACAGCTCGCGGTAGATCACGCGCTCGCCGAGGCCCGGGATGACGCGGAAGCCGACGCGGCGAGCGAGCTCGTCCAGGGCGGCCCCGACGCGGCGGAGGTTGTGCGATTCGATGTGCTGGAGGCGGTTGCGGAGCACGACCCAGTCGACGCTCTTGCCGGTCGCCTTGGCACGGCGGGTTCGGCTGTCCCAGATCAGCTCGGCGTAGAAGCTGGGCTTGGTGACCTTAAAATTCTCGGGGTGGACCTGGCCGATCAGGTCGAGATCGACGAAGCTGTCGTTCATTGGCGTGACGAGCGTATCGGCGCGAAGGATCGCGGCCCGCGCGACCGGATCGTCGCGGCCGGGCGTGTCGAGGACCAGCACGTCGCAGTCCTCGGACAGGCGCTCGACCGCGGCGGCCAGCGCATCCTCGGTCTGCTCGTCGAGCACTTCGAAGCGGGCCTGGGGCAGTTCCTTGTCGAGCCGGCGCATCGTCGCCGCGCGGTTCTCGAAGTAGCGGGTCATCGTCCGCTGGCGGCTGTCGAGATCGAGCGCGGCGACGCGCTGGCCCGAGGCCGCGAGCGCGACCGCGGTATGGACCGCGGTCGTCGACTTGCCGGTGCCGCCCTTTTCATTGGCGAAGATGATGCAATGCGGCTGGCTCATGATCCCCCAAGCCCTTGATCTTTGGCGCTGCCCGAGTGCAAGCGGCGCCTTGGCTCACGGGTCTATCGGAGGGGCCGTCCCGGTGCAAATCGTCCGTTCGCTACAGGATCTTGGAGCGTCGCTCGAGCGGCTGGGGCAGGGGTCGCTCGCCCTCGTGCCGACGATGGGCGCGCTCCATGCCGGCCACATGGCGCTGGTTGACGAGTCGCGGCGGCAGGCGGCCACAGTGGCGGCGACGATCTTCGTCAACCCGCTCCAGTTCGGTGCGAACGAGGATCTCGACCGCTATCCGCGGCAGGAAGCGGCCGATGCGGATATGCTCGAAGCTGCGGGATGCGACCTGCTGTGGCTGCCGCGCCTTGAGGACATCTATCCGCCCGGGTTCAGCACATCGGTGCGCGTCGGTGGACTGTCGCAACGCTGGGAAGGCGAGGCGCGGCCGGGGCACTTCGACGGCGTCGCGACGGTCGTCGCGCGGCTGTTGCTCAGCGTCCGGCCCGACCTCGCGCTGTTCGGCGAAAAGGACTTCCAGCAGCTTGCGGTGATCCGGCGAATGGCGGCCGACCTCGGGCTCGGCCCGCGGATTGTCGGAGTGCCGACGGTGCGCGACGCCGACGGGCTCGCGCTATCGTCGCGCAATGCCTACCTCTCGGCCGACCAGCGGGCGAGGGCGGTGGCACTGCCCCGAGCGCTGAACGACGCACGCGACGCGATCCTCGGCGGTGAAGCGGTCCGCGCCGCCCTGGACGGGGCCGTGCAGGCGCTCACCGGGGCCGGTTTTTCGTCGATCGACTATGTCGCGCTGGTCGATCCGGAGACCCTCGAGCCGCTCGACCGCCCGGCCGCCGCAATGCGGCTGATCGCTGCCGCGACGCTCGGGCGCACCCGGCTGATCGACAATATCGATGCCAGTTCGGACCGACCGATCTAGGTCACCGCCGCGTTAACCATTTGTTCGTTTCTGTCGCCTGAAGGTGGCCCCCACGTGGACGAAAAGACGTGGACAGAAGGAACAGGTCATGGGTGCAATCAGTCAGACAGGCGCGGAGTTTCTCGTGCGGAGCCGGCTTGGTGCCGCCGAGCGGGGCGATGTCGATGCCTTGTTCGAGCTTGGGATCATCTATTCGACGGGCCGCAGCGGATTGCGCAGCGACCTCGTCGAAGCGCATAAATGGTTCAACCTTGCGGCGCTTTCGGGCTGCACCCGCGCGCAGCAGTGCCGCGCCGAGATCGCAATCGAGATGAGCGCTCGCGACATTGCCGAAGCGCAGCGCCATGCGCGCGCCTGGCTTGTGTCGACAGGTCCGGCCCAGCGCTACGCGGCCTAGCGGCGTCGGCACCGCCGCTTGGCGTGGCATCGCCCCGCCGCCTGCAGCGCCATCTCGCCGCCGCCTAGCGCGGCATGAGCATCGTCACCGCGCGGCGGTTGAGCGCGATCGCCATCGGACCGACGCCGTCGCCGCGCGGGCGCTCCTTGCCCCAACTGATGATCGACAGCTGCGAGGCGGGAACTCCCTGAAGCAGCAGGAACGAGCGGACGGCGCTGGCCCGGCGCTCGCCGACCCCGAGCGCGCGGGCACGGGTCTCGCGATCGTCGGCATGGCCCTCGATCCGCGCGACGACCTCGGGGTGAAGCAGCAGCCAGCGTGCCTGGGCCGCAAGCACGGCGCGATTGTTGGCGTCGAGCACGGCCCCATCGCCGGCAAAGAACACGCTGTCACTGCCGGAGCGCGCGGCGAAGTCGGCGCGCAGCATCTCGATCGTGATGATCGGCGGAAGCGGCTGGCCCTGTGGGCCGCGAAGAATGGGTGGACCGGGAAGAATGGGCGGCCCGCGAAGGACCGGCGGAACCCGCATCTGGGCAGGCGCCGCGCTGCTCAGAAGGGCAGTCAGCGCCGTAGCCAGGATCATCGGGCGGATCAGCGGGCGGATCATCGGGCGGCTCCACTCGACCAGTCGGGATCCGAACCGCCCTGCGGCGTGGCAACCGCGCGCGGCTCGCCGCCGTCGGCGGCAACCTGAAACAGCATCGTCCGTCCGGACGGATCGCCGCGCTGGAACAGCAAGGAGCGGCTGCCCGCGCCCCAGCTTGGCGCCTCGTCCTGCCCGCCGGGGCCGGATGTCACCATCCGCTCGTCGGCGCCAGTGACGCGCATCACGCCGATGCGCAGCCCGTCGCCGGCCGTTCGGGTGAAGGCGATCCACTCGCCGTCGGGGCTCCACGCGGGGGTGCCGTAGCGCCCGCCGCCGAAGCTGATCCGCCGCTGGTCCGACCCGTCGGCGTTCATCACGTAGAGCTGAGGCGTGCCCGAGCGATCGCTTTCGAACACGATCCGGGTGCCGTCGGGCGAATAGGCCGGCGCGGTGTCGATGCCCGGAGCGTTAGTCAGCCGCGCAACGCCGGCGCCGCCGATGTCGGTCGCGAAGATGTCGGTATCGCCGCCATTGGCCGCGGAGAAAATGAGGCGCGAGCCGTCCGGCGAAAAGCGCGGCGCAAAGCCCATCGCGGTTCCCGGCGGGCTCAGCGCGCGATCCTCGCCGCCCTCGATCGTAAGCAGGCGAAGCTGGGCCTGGCCGCCGGTGAAGGCGACATAGGCGATGCGGTCGCCGGCGGGCGCCAGCCGCGGCGACAGGACGACCGCATCACCGGCGGTCAGATAGCGATGGTTGGTGCCGTCGCTGTCCATCAGTCCGATACGCTTGATGCGGGCGGTGCGCGGGCCGCTTTCGGCGACATAGGCGATGCGCGTGTCGAACCAGCCGGGCCGGCCGCTGAGCTTCGAATAGGCCATGTCGGCGCAGCGGTGGGCGGCACGGCGCCACTCGGCCGCGGCGACGGCGAAGCCCTGGCGTGCAAGCTCGCGCCCGCCGACGACATCGTGAAGATAGCAGCCGACCGTCAGGCGGCCGTCGTCGCGCGACTGGACAAAGCCGGTGACCAGCGCGCGGGCGCCCGACTTGCGCCACTCGGCGAACGAGGGAGCGGCCGCCTCCTGGCTCGAATAGACCTTGAGACCCTCGGGCCCGAGCGGAACCACTTCGCGCGTCTGCCGCAGGTCGGAGGCGATCACGTCGGCGACCTGGCGGGCGATGTGCCCCGTATACCCCACGGAGGTGTTGACGTTGGCGGGGGTGGCGAGCTGCGGAACCGCGACGACGTCGACGCGCCCAGTCTGTCCCGTCTGCGCCGTCTGTCCCATCTGCGCCGTCTGCGCGGCCGCGGGTGCTGCGATCAGTCCCAGACACAATATCAGTGCGCGCATCGTCATCCTTGCCCAGTAATCGCCCGGAACCGCTCGACCCACTCGCGCGGCTGGCGCTGCGGGCGCCCGTCCGGGGTGAGGAAAGCGGCGGTCACCCGCGCATCGGTCAGTGTTTGCGTGCCCCGCATGACCCGCTGATGAATCAGCACCGATACGGCGCGCACCGTCTCGACCGTGCTGAGCACGACGAGATCGTCACCGAGCCGCGCGGGCTTGAGGTAGCGGATGGCGAGGTCCGCGACCGCATAGACGCCCTCGCCGGCATGATGGGCGGACACCTGGTCGACCCCGGCGGCGCGGATCATGTCGGAGCGGGCCCGTTCCATGAACTTCAGGTAATTGGCGTAATAGACGATGCCGGCGGTGTCGGTGTCCTCGAAATAGACCGACAGCGCGAAATGGTGGACCGGGCCGACGAACCCGCCGCGGTATGGCTGGTCAAGCGCCGCAATACTCACTTGCGCGACAGCTCCTCGACTGCGCGGATGAGATCGCCCTGGGTCGCGGCCACGTCGGCGAGGTGCATTCCCCAGCCGGGAAGGAACAGGCCGAACAGCCCGACCTCGCCATAGACCCGGTCGGTGCGCGCGTCCTTGGGGTCGGCGTTGGTGCGGATCGAGAGATAGCCGCGCGGCCCGTCGTTGACGCAGCGTCCGGAGACGAGGCCTTCGGTGCGGACGAACGGAGCGGCGGGGGCGCCCTGGGTCGACCAGCGGATCGCACCGCCCGCGACCGGAAGCGAGAAGCGGCCGTTCCACAGGCTGTCGAGGCGCTCCCAGCGGGTCGATCCGGGCCGCGCGGGATTGGTGCAGGCGACGGTCATTCCGGGCTGAGCCGCGAAGCCGAACATCGCGCCGGCGGGTGGCGGGTTGTTCTCACGGAAGCTGACCCAGCTCATCACGCAGCGGCGGTCGACGGGCGAGGCGCACAACGGGGTCGACTTGAAGGTGCCGCCGACTCGCTTGCCGTGCGGCACCAGCACATTGAAGCCGGGGATGATCGCGCGGAGCATCCGGCTGGCGACCGGCTTGCCCTCGATCTCGTGCTTGATCAGCTCCTGCAGCATCAGACTGCCCTGGCTGTGGCCGATCAGCACGAACGGGCGGCCCTGGTTGTGCTTCGCCAGATACGTCCGCCAGGCGCTTGCGACATCGGCGTAAGCGAGGGCGGCTGGAGCGGCGACGTTGGCGCCGGTCGCGGCAGCGGCGACGGCGGCGAGAGTCATCTGGCGATAGACCGGAGCGAAGGTGCGGCACACGCCGGCAAAGCGCGCGAACTGGCTTTGCGCCGCGCCGCGCTCGGCCCCGTCGGCGACCATGTCGCTGTTCATGCCGCGATCGTTGGAGACGGTCGGATAGACGTAGAAGCAGTCGACCGCGGGGTTCGCCGCGACCGGGCTGCGGCCGATTGAGCCATAGCCGTTAGGGTTGAGCGCGACTGTTCCGACGCTCGCCGAGCAGATGTCGGAGCGGCCGGGCAGGCACAGCCAGCTTGCCGGGCTGGCGTAGTCGGGGCGCTGCGGGGCGGGCGCTGGCGCTGGCGTTTGGGCGGGCGTTTGGGCCGTCGCGGGCACGGCCGCGAGGGCTGCGGTGAGGACGAGCAGGGTACGAAGGATCACGAATCGGCTCCACTATCGAACAGGCCCGACTGGCTGCCGGCCGGGGCGTTGAGCCCGAGGTGCAGCCAGCCGCGGCCATTAAGGCAGCGGCCGCGTGCGGTCCGCGCGATGAGACCAAGCTGAATGAGGAACGGCTCGATCACGTCCTCGAGCGTGTCGCGCGGCTCGCTGAGGCCCGCGGCAAGCGTCTCGATCCCGACCGGGCCGCCGCCGTAGAGGTCGGCGATCATCAGCAGATAGCGGCGGTCCATCGCGTCGAGCCCGAGCGCGTCGATCTCCAGCCGCGTGAGCGCACGGTCGGCACTGGCGGCGTCGATCCCGGTCCCGGCCGCATGGGCGAAATCGCGGACCCGGCGAAGCAGCCGCCCGGCGATCCGCGGGGTGCCGCGTGACCGCCGCGCGATCTCGTGCGCGCCGTCCTCGGTCAGCTCGGCGGCGAGCAGGCGCGCGGCGCGGCGGACGACCAGCTCGAGCTCGGCTACGGTGTAGAAGTTGAGGCGCACGGGGATTCCGAAGCGGTCGCGCAGCGGGGTCGTAAGCAGTCCCTGGCGGGTGGTGGCGCCGATCAGGGTGAAGCGCGGCAGGTCGATGCGGACCGAGCGCGCCGACGGCCCCTCACCGATCATCAGGTCGAGCGCGCGGTCCTCCATCGCGGGATAGAGCACCTCCTCGACCGCGGGCGAGAGGCGGTGGATCTCGTCGATGAACAGGACGTCGCCGTCCTCGAGATTGGTGAGGAGGGCGGCGAGGTCGCCCGACTTGGCGATCACCGGGCCCGACGTGGCGCGGAAGCCGACCCCCATTTCGCGCGCGAGGATCGCGGCGAGCGTGGTCTTGCCGAGGCCGGGCGGACCGTGGAGCAGGACATGGTCGAGCGCCTCGCCGCGGCTCTTCGCGGCGGCGACGAACACCCGCAGATTCTCGCGCGCCGCCTGCTGGCCGATGAACTCGTCGAGGCTTTTCGGGCGAAGCGCGGCGTCGACGTCCTCGGACGTGCGCTCTGGCGTGGTAAGATTGGCGGGCGTCGTCAGGTTGCCGGGATCGGTCGCGTTCATGCTCTTAAGGTCACTATTGTCTTGCTGGAGGGCAACATTTTCGTGACTTTAAGCGGGTCGCGGGGGCGCTCGCTCAACCCTGTCATGCTGCTCCGTCCCTGCATCGCTCCATGTTGCACATCTGGCGCCGGATAGGACAGGGCTAGTCCATGTGCTCGACGCCGTCGCCGGTGATTTCGACCCACGGGTGCTTGCGTTCCTCCCAAACCGAAAGGGCCGGCGCAGGGAAGCCGGGATCGGCAAAGGCGCCAACCGGAATGGCGACCAGGTCTTCGAATACTTGATTGTTCCTGTAGTATACGTCCGAGCCGCAATCCGGACAGAAGTGGAATGTGGCGCTGTTGCCGCTGTCGCCGACGATCTCCCACGCCTTCGAGCGGCCTGCGATCTCGACCTGCTCGACCGGCCAGCGCGCCTGGACCGCGAACGCGCTTCCCGAGCGCTTCTGACAGTTGAGGCAGTGGCACACCGACACGCGCACCGGATCGCCGGTCGCGGTGGCGGAGAGCTGGCCGCAACGGCAGGAAGCGGTGCGGCTGGTCATCGCGATGCTTTCCTGAG
>JASLBJ010000175.1 GCA_030146725.1 Sphingomicrobium sp.
CGGGTTGCGCTGTCGATCAGCGCGTCGAGGTCGGGCAGCCGGCGCAGCGCCTCGCCGGCGATGGCGACGGCGAGGCCCAAGTCGTTGGGGGCGAGCCCGCGCTCGGATTGGGCGGCGGCCTCGAGCGTGCGGCCGCGGCGAAGGACCGCGTCGAGCATCCGCAGCGCCGATTGGCGGGCGCCGAGGCCCTCGATGGTTGGGCGCCCAGTGCTTGGACCGTCAGTGCCTGGCCGGTCGGTGCTTGGCATATTACTCGCGATTTCCCATGTTTGCGGAATGAAACGCCCCAGGCATCTCGATCCCCCATCCTATCTCAGCAAGTCGCCGCCGGTGCCCGAGCCGGGGCCGCCGGTCGAGCAGACGCCGCCGGCCGGCGAGGCCGAGCGGATCGAGCCGACCCGCTATGGCGACTGGGAGAAGAAGGGCATCGCGATCGATTTCTAGGCGCACGGGCTAGCGGACTTCCGGCCGCGGCGGTCGGGCGAGCAGTTGTTCGAGTACCTCGTCGACGGTGATCCGGCCGGCGATGAGCGCGTCCACCGCGGCGACGATCGGCATGTCGATGCCGCGCGTCCGGGCGAGGCGGGCGAGGACCGGCGCGGTGAAGGCACCTTCCGCGACGGTCCGGCGGTCGGCCATCAGCTCAGGCGCAGCGCGGCCCTGGCCGAGGCCGAGCCCAAGGCTGAAGTTGCGCGACGCGGTCGACGAGCAGGTCAGGACGAGGTCGCCAAGGCCCGAGAGCCCGCCAAGCGTCTCGCGCCGCGCGCCGCAGGCGGTCCCGAAGCGGGTCATCTCGGCAAAGCCGCGCGCAATCAGCGCCGCGCGGGCATTCTGGCCGAGGCCGCGGCCTTCGACCACGCCGCAGGCGATTGCGAGGACGTTCTTGACCGCGCCGCCGATCTCCGCGCCGGCGACGTCGTCGGACAGATAGATGCGGAAGGCAGGCTGCGCGAGGCGGTTGCGGAGCTGCTCGCCAAGCTGCTGGTCGGCGGCGGCGAGCGTCACGGCGGTGGGCAGGCCGGCGGCGACTTCATGGGCGAATGTCGGGCCCGAGAGGACCGCGATCGGCGAGTCCGGGCAGGCCGCGGCGGCGACCTCGTGGAGCAGTTGCCCGCTGCGTTCCTCGATCCCCTTGGCGCACAGGATCAGCGGGCGTCCCGGGCGCGGTGCGGCTGCCAGGACGGATCGCATGTGCTGGGCGGGGGTGACGATCAGCCAGGCGTCGCAATCGCCGAGTTCGGACAGGTCGGACGTGGCGCGGATCGTCGGGGCGAGCGGCTGGCCGGGAAGGAACAGGCTGTTCTGATGGTCGCCGTTGATGCCTTGCACGACTTCGGGTTCGCGCGCCCACAGCGACACGTCCTGTCCGCCCGCCGCGGCGACCTGCGCCAGCGCCGTGCCCCACGCGCCGCCGCCGACGATGCCGAGGCGTTCGACCGATGGCGTGGCGATGCTCATGCCTTGACCCCTGCGCCGCGAACCTTTTCGGCAGCATCGTCGAGCGGCCAGCGGGCGCGGGCGGGGGCGTCGAGCGGGTCGGTGAGGCCAAGCGCGAGGCGCTCGGCGCCGGCCCAGGCGATCATCGCCGCATTATCGGTGCACAGCCAGGCCGGGGGCACGCTGAAGCGGCGGCCGCTGCGCGTTGCGAGGCCAGCCAGTGAGGTGCGGATCGCGCGGTTGGCGGCGACTCCGCCGGCGACGACGAGGGTCGGGGCGGCGCTGCGGTCGAGTGCGCGGGCGGTGCGGTCGACGAGGCAGTCGATGACCGCCTGCTGGAAGCCTGCCGCAATGTCTTCGGGCCGATGCGTTCCGGCGACCGCCGCGCGCTGGACTGCACTCTTCAGGCCGGCGAAGGAGAAATGCGGCTCGGGCGAGCCGAGCAACGGACGCGGCAGTGGTACCGCGTTTGGATCGCCAGTCGCCGCGAGCGCTTCGAGCGCGGGGCCGCCCGGATAGGGCAGGCCGAGCAGCTTGGCCGCCTTGTCGAACGCCTCGCCCGCCGCATCGTCGATGGTCGTTGCGAGGCGGCGATAGGCTCCGACCCCGGTGACCTCGAGCAGCTGGCAGTGGCCGCCCGACACCAGCAGCAGCAGGTACGGAAAGTCGAGGTCGGGATCGACCAGCCGCGGCGAGAGTGCGTGGCCTTCGAGATGGTTGAGCGCGATCAGCGGCTTGCCCGCTGCCAGCGCGAGCCCCTTGCCCGCGCACAGTGCCACCATGACCCCGCCGATCAGCCCCGGGCCGGCGGTTGCGGCGACCGCGTCGAGGTCGGCGACGGTGACTTTTGCCTCGTCGAGCACCCGGCGAATCAACGTGGGGAGGATTTCGACATGGGCGCGGGCGGCGATCTCGGGGACGACTCCGCCGAACGGCCGGTGGGCGTCGTTCTGCGACACCACCGCCTGGGCGAGGACCCGGCGGTCGCTGGTGACCAGGGCGGCGGCGCTGTCGTCGCACGAGGATTCGAGGCCGAGGATCAAGGTTTGGCGGGAGGTATGGGCCATGATTTTCAAGGCCTTTGCCTGAATGCCCCACAATGCACTAGAGGTAGGCGATGCACGCAGGCCTCAAGCTCGGTACTCGCGGGTCGCCGCTGGCGCTCGCCCAGGCGCGCAAGGTCGCGGCGGCGCTCGAGACGGCGCAGCGCTGGCCCGCCGACATGGTCGATATCGTCGCGATTCGGACGACCGGCGACCGGATCCAGGATCGTCCGCTGGCCGAGGTCGGCGGCAAAGGGCTGTGGACCAAGGAGCTCGACCAGGCGCTGCTTCGTGGCGACGTCGATTTCAACGTCCATTCGATGAAGGATGTCGAAAGCGAACGGCCGCCCGGCATCCACCTGGCCGCGCTGCGCCCGCGCGGCGATGTTCGCGACCGGCTGATCGGCGCGGAGTCGATCGAGGCGATTCCGCGGGGTGCCCGGTTCGGCACCAGTTCGCCGCGGCGCGCGGCACAGATGCTCGCGATGCGCCCCGATCTTGAGATCGTGACCCTGCGCGGCAACATCCAGACCCGGCTGGCGAAGGTCGAGGCGGGCGAGGTCGACGTGACCCTGCTTGCAAGCGTCGGGCTGAAGCGGCTCGGGATCGTCGATGTCGGCGTTCCGATCCCGATCGAGGTGCTGCTTCCGGCGCCCGGCCAGGGTGCGCTCGGGCTCGAATGCCGCACCGACGACAATATCACCCAGAGCATGCTGACCACGATCAACAGTCCGGTCACTTATTCGGCGATCATGGCCGAACGGGCGTTCACGCGAGCGCTTGGCGGCGACTGCCATTCGCCGGTGGCAGCACTGGCGCTGCTCGAGGACGGCGAGCTGCGGATGCGCGCGCAACTGTACTCCGAGGACGGGTCCGAGATGGTCGAGGACAAGGCCGTGTTCGACTGCGGCGACGAGGCGACGCCGCGGGCGCTTGCCCTGCGCATGCTCAGCCAAGCGCCCGACGCGATCCGGAGGCTGTTCAGCCCGGCATGAAGCGGCTGTTCGTCCTGCGCCCCGAGCCTGGCGCGAGCGAAACGGCTGCGCGTGCTCGCGAGATCGGGCTCGACGTCGTGGTCGCGCCCTTGTTCCGCGTTGAGCCGCTCGCGTGGGAAGCGCCCGATGCTGCCAGTTTGGACGCCTTGCTGCTGACCAGCGCCAATGCGGTGCGCCAAGCCGGCGACGGGCTGCTCGCGCTGCGCGGGCTGCCGGTCCATGCGGTCGGGGAAGCGACGGCCACGGCGGCGCGCGAGGCCGGGTTCGGGATTGCGTCGAGCGGCACTTCGGGGGTCGAGCGGCTGCTCGGCTCGCTCGAGGCCGGGTTGAAGCTGCTCCACCTGTGCGGCGAGGATCGGCAGGTTAGTAGCCCGCGGCAGGCGATTACCGAGGTGGCGGTGTATCGCTCGGCCGAGCTTGCGGCTCCCGGGACGTTGAGCGAACTTGGCGGAGCAGTCGCGGCGGTGCACTCGCCGCGCGCCGGAAAGCGCTTGCGCGTGCTTGTCGACGAGGCTGGAGTCGCGCCGTCGGGCATTCGGGTCGCGGCGATCAGCGCGGGGGCGGCCGATGCTGCCGGCAGCGGCTGGGAGCGCTGCGAAGCCGCTGCCGAGCCGACCGACGCGGCGCTGCTCGACGTGGCAGCGCGGCTGTGCGGGCAGCCGGTGCGGGCATGACCGGCCCCGCCACCCGCCACAGCCTGAGCTGGAGCGCGCGGCTGCTGATCGCGCTCACCCTGCTGCTGGTGGGAGCGGCGGCGGCGACCTGGGCGCTGGCCCGCTTCGACCGCGCCGCACAGCTGCTTGGCGTCGCCCCGCCGCCGCCGCCGCGCGTGCTGCCGGTTCGCCACGCCGTGCCGATGCCGGCGCCCGCTGCCCTGGCTGCGCCCGAGAACCGGGTCGCCGACCTCGAGGCGCGGCTTGCCCGGGTGGAGAATGCGACCCGCCGCGCCGAGGGATCCGCCGGCCGCGCCGACGCGCTGGTGGTGGCCTTCGCCGCCCGCCGGGCGATCGATCGCGGGGTCGCGCTCGGCTATCTCGAGCCGCTGCTGGTCGACCGGTTCGGACAACAGCATCCACGCGCCGTTGCGACCATCGTCACCGCTGCGCGCGCGCCGGTGGTGGTCGAGCAGCTTGCCGACGAGCTCGAGCAGCTTGGCCCCGAGCTTCGCGGCGGCGGACCGCAGGAGAATTGGTGGTCGCAGGTCAAGCGCGAGCTCGGCACGGTGATCGAGATCCGCCGCGCCGACCGGCCCTCGAAGGACCCCGATGCCCGCTTCGAGCAGGCGCTGCAGCGGGTTCGGGCGGGCCAGGTCGATGCGGCGCTGGCGGATACGATGCGGCTTCCGGGAGCGTCGCGCGCCGGTCCGTGGGTAGTCCGGGCACGGCGTTATATCGCGGCGCACCGTGCGCTCGACGAGATCGAGTCTTCGGCGCTGCTCGTTGGAGCGGTTCGCTGACGCTCGGCCTTTCGGTTGGAGCGGTTTGCGAGCGCTCCCGAGCTGCTCGGCCACGAGTTCCGCGAAAAGGGCTTGGCAAGGCGCGGCGCGGATGCGAGTCTTGGGGTGGGCGCTTGGCCGGCGGGGATCGGCCCGGCTGCGGCTAAGCCATTGGCAGATGAAGCAGGTTTTCGTGGGAGGGATTGTAGTGATGGCGTCGAATTGGAGCCGCGGCGCGGTTGCGCTTGCGCTTCTGGGAGCTGCGCAGATGCTTTTCGGAGCCGCGCAGGCGCGCGCGGCGGCGGTCCAGGAAGCGGACCCGGGCAGACCGGTGCACCGCGCTGCACAGACCGAAGCGCCGATCTATCTACGCGACCGGATCGACGTTCTGGGCAAGCAGTTCCCGGGCAAGGTGGGGATTGCGGTGCGCTCGGTCGACGACGGCTGGAGCACCGGCTGGAAGGCCGAGGAGCTTTACCCGCAGCAGAGCGTCAGCAAATTGTGGGTCGCAATCACCGCCCTCGACGCGGTCGACAAGGGGCAGGTCAGTCTGGACGACCGGGTGACGCTCGGCCGCGGCGACCTCACCTTGTTCCACCAGCCGATCGCGGCAAAGGTGCTTGGCGGCGGGCACACGATGAGCCTGTCCGAGCTGATGTTCACGGCAATCACCAGCAGCGACAATACCGCCAACGACAAGTTGATGCGCTCGGTCGGGGGTCCCGACGCGGTCCGCGCGATGATCCGCGAAAAGCAGCTTGGGGCGATCCGCTTCTACAATGGCGAGCGCTCGCTGCAGAGCCGCATCGCCGGCCTGACGTGGACTCAGAGCTATTCGATCGGCCGGGCGTTCTACGACGCCCGCAACGCGCTGCCGATGTCGGTGCGCAAGGCGGCGTTCGACCGCTATGTGGCCGACCCTTACGACGGCGCGTCCGCGGCGGCCATCGCCAGTGCCCTCGTTCGGCTCAAGCGCGGCGAACTGCTGTCGCCCGAGTCGACGCGGCGGCTGCTCAGGGTCATGGGCCAGACGAAGAGCGGGCCGAACCGGCTGAAGGGCGGGATCAAGGCCGGCTGGACGATCAGCCACAAGACCGGCACGGGGCAGCAGCTTGGCGCCGTCCAGGCGGGCTATAACGACATCGGCATCGTCACCGCGCCCGATGGCCGCAGCTATTCGGCCGTGGTGATGATCAAGTCGACCTCGACCCCGCTGCCGGTGCGGATGACGCTGATGAACAATGTCGTGCGGGCGATCATCGCCCAGCACGAGATGCGGCATGCCGCCAACTTCAGCCTCCGCTGATGTGAACGGGCGCCTGGGATCGATCCCGGGCGTCCAGCGGGTGCCGACCCGCGAGCTCGAGCTGTTCGTAGTCCGCAATTTCCTCGACGGCGAAGCGTGCGCGGCGCTGGTCGCGCGGATCGATGCGCGGCGGCGGCCCTCGACGATCGCCGACGACGTCGGGATCGCCAACTTCCGCACCAGCGAGACCTGCGACCTCGATCCCGCCGATCCGGTTGTGGCGGCGGTCGATGCGCGGATCGTCGACCTGCTCGGGCTGCCGGCCGGCAACGGCGAGCTGATTCAGGGGCAGCGCTATGCGCCGGGCCAGGAGTTCAAGGCGCATACGGACACCTTCACGCCCGGCGGCGCGTCCTGGTTCGAGCATTGCGCCGACACCGGCCAGCGCACCTGGACAGCGATGATCTACCTGAACCAGCCCGAGGACGGCGGCGCGACGCGGTTCAAGGTGATCGGCAAGACGATCCAGCCCGAGCCGGGCAAGCTGCTGGCGTGGAACAACCTCCTCCCCGACGGCCGCCCGAACCCGGCGACGCTGCACCAGGGCATGAAGGTGCGGCGGGGCACGAAATATGTGCTGACCAAGTGGTTTCGGGAGCGGGCGCAGTGACGTCGGGGCCGAGCCAGCAGGTCGCTCCCTCGAGCCCGCCGCCCGGACCGTAACGCAAGTCGGACCTCGCCAGCGCCGCCGGTCAGACCGGTCGACGTCCGGCAACCTTGGTCGCGACGCTTAGCCTTCCGGCGGGGGAGACCAGCTTCGCGCTGCCTGCCACGCAAGTGGCACCTGTACCCCACCGACCGGCTTTGATGGGCGGGAAAGCCAGGACCCGTCAAAGCTCCCAGAAGGAGCGCTGGTCCTTCAATTCAGCCGATGCAGAGCCGCCTGCCGGCAGTGTGCAATGCAGGTCACGCCGTAACCGGGACTCATGCCCTCAGTTGCCTGTAGCACTACGCCATTCGGCAGTCGGTACGTGGGCACTCTCATGGGGCCGCCGTCCATCACAACTCGCAGCCCTACGGGAGCGCTCGACGAAGCAGGAGCGTCTCGTGCAACCATCTTGGTCGGCTTCTTCTGCTGCAAGGAAAAGGTGCCGCCCGTCATGCCGCGATCCATATTCGCGGCCGCCCGATCAGCGCTCACTTGCCGCTTCTGCGACTGAGCTTTTGAGCTGCCAGCTCCAGCAACGGTCAGCAGCGCTCCGCAGAGCACCAAGGTCAAGACCCGCATCCAAATGTCCCCCGTGAGGGCATGAACTTACCCACAAGTTAACCAGCGTCAACCCGACCAGGCGGCGTGATTGTGTTCCCGAATCGTTCTCACCGGCATATGCCGGGGACATGTCCACCAAGCACATCCGAACCGCAGCCGATCTCGTCAGGTTCGGAGCGTCGCTGAAGATCGACTGCGGCGGCTGTGGAGCCGCCAGGACGATGACCGGGGCTGAAGCGGTCAAGGCACTGGGGAAGCGCGGCCTGGCGGGCGCCGAGCGGCGTCTGACGTGCACCAGGTGCGGTGCCAGGCAGGCCTGGCTGACCATTCTGCCGCCACTGTGATGATCTGATTGAACGCCCGTT
>JASLBJ010000238.1 GCA_030146725.1 Sphingomicrobium sp.
CGCGCGCGGGCGCGCTCGGCCTCGACCCGGGCGGCGATCATCTCGGGCGTGTCGTTGCTCATAAGTCGCTCTTGAGCTTCTTGACCGCGAACAGCGCAAGGCCGCCCGCGAGGCCGGCGAAGATCAGGAACGCGAGCACGCCGGCGAAGAACGGGCCGACCAGCGGCAGCAGCGCCAGGAACGTCGCTACGGCGAGCACCGTAACCGCCGCCTGGAGCAGCAGGAACGCAGTGGCGAACAGGATCACCGGCACCGTGAGTGCGCCAGCCTTGGCTGAAGCCGTGGCCTTGACGACATTGAGCTCGGCACGGGCGAACGCCTTGCCGTCTTCGACGAGCTGATGAACCAACTCGCCGAGCGGGCGCTCAGCGCCAAGCGATGCCGTGGTCCGCGTGGTTTCGCCTGGCTTGAGCATGGTTTCGCCTGGCTTAAGCATCAAGCCGGGTCGACCTGTCCGAATCGCCTGTCGTGCCGCCGGTTGTGTCGACACCGGTGAGGCCGGACTTGACCAGTCGGGCAAGCGCGAAGCCGATGACGGCCGCGCCGGCCAGCGCCACGCCGGGACTCCGGCGGACGAATTCGCGCGTGTCGTCGATCAGCTCGTCGGGATCCTTCGTTGCGAGGCTGTCGGCGAGGCTTTCCATGGTCGAGGCCGCGCGGCGGGCATAGTCGCCGAACTCCTGGCCGAGCCGTTCGTCAATCCCGCTGGCGGTCTCGCCGACCAGCCGGCTGGCGTTTGCAATCGCTTCCGAGGAGCGCTCGAGACCCTGGCCGACGAAGCCGCGCGCCTTGTCGGCCGCCTGACCGCTGATGTTGCCGCTGCTGCTGCGAAGCCGCTCGACGAGGCCTCCGCCCGTGCCTTCGCCACTGGTGCTCTTACCGCCGGTGCCGGTCGCGCCGATGCCGCTGAAGTCGGTTCCGGTCGCAGCCGCGCCGCCGAGCCCGCCAAGATCGTCACCGCCGACGTCTTGGACGACCAGCACTTCGGTGTCGAAGTCCGCGGCTTCAGTGGTGGCGCCGCCGACGCCGATCGCGCCGCTGTTGCTTACGCTTGGCGCCGACGCGCCAGCGATGATCTTGTCCGTGCCCTCGGGCAGTCCGCTGTTCTCGTCAGCCATGGTCGAGTTCCTCCTAATGCGCCGTCAACCCAAGGCCGGTGGCTTCGTTCCGACCATATCGGGCAAAAGTTGCAGCGCGCGCGGTGCAGCGTGTAGACGCCGCGCGCCCGCCAATCGCTCGCCGGGCAGAGGAGACACCATGACCGCGATCGTCGACATTCATGCCCGCCAGATTCTCGACAGCCGCGGCAATCCGACGGTCGAGGTCGATGTGACGCTCGAGGACGGAAGCCTCGGGCGCGCTGCCGTGCCCTCGGGCGCCTCGACCGGCGCGCATGAGGCGGTCGAGCTGCGCGACGGCGACAAGAGCCGCTGGGGCGGCAAGGGCGTCGGCAAGGCGGTTGCGGCAGTCAACGGCGAGATCGCCGATGCGATGGTCGGCTATGAGGCGGAAGACCAGGCCGAGGTCGATGCCGCGCTGATCGCGCTCGACGGGTCTGACAACAAGGGCCGGCTGGGCGCGAATGCGATCCTCGGAGTCAGCCTGGCGACTGCGAAAGCGGCGGCGGACGCACTCGGGCTGCCGCTCTACCGCTATGTCGGCGGGGTCGATACGACTGTGCTGCCGGTGCCGATGATGAACATCCTCAACGGCGGCGCCCATGCCGACAATCCGATCGATTTCCAGGAATTCATGGTGCTGCCGGTGGGTGCGCCGAGTTTCAGCGAGGCGCTGCGTTGCGGGGCGGAGATCTTCCACTCGCTCAAGAGCGCGCTCGGCAAGGCGGGGCTTGCAACGGGGGTCGGCGACGAGGGCGGTTTCGCGCCCAACATCGGCTCGGCGCGCCAGGCGCTCGACTTCATCCTCGGGGCCGTCGGAAACGCCGGATATGCAGTCGGCAAGGACGTGCTGCTGGCGCTCGATTGCGCGGCAACCGAGTTTTTCCGTGACGGCAAGTACGCGATGGAGGGGGAGGGGCTCAGCCTCGCGCCCGAGGAGATGGCCGACTATCTGACGAAACTGGCGGCGGATTACCCGATCGCGTCGATCGAAGATGGTATGGGTGAGGACGACATGGCCGGGTGGAAGGCGCTGACGACGCGCGTCGGCGACCGCGTCCAGCTGGTCGGCGACGATTTGTTCGTCACCAGCGAGCAGCGGCTGGCCACCGGGATTCGCGACGGCATCGCCAACTCGATCCTGGTCAAGGTCAACCAGATCGGCACGCTGACCGAAACTATCGCGGCGGTTCGGCTGGCGCAGCACTCTGGCTATACCGCGGTCATGTCGCACCGCTCCGGCGAGACCGAGGATTCGACGATTGCCGACCTCGCGGTCGCCTTGTCGTGCGGGCAGATCAAGACCGGCAGCCTGGCGCGTTCGGACCGCACGGCGAAGTACAACCAGTTGCTTCGGATCGAGGAAGAGCTCGGGTCGTCGGCGCGCTACCCGGGGGTCGCGGCGCTCAAGGCGTACCGGCCCGGCTGATCATCAACAGATTTTCGCGGCCCGGGAGACTGTTTTCGCTTGCCATCCAGGCGTCTTCGTGATTCTTCTAAGCAATGGGGGGAACGAAACGCAGTGTCGGGCTAATTCGTCGTGCGGCGGCGCCTGCACTGGCGTTGATCGTCGTCGGCACGTTCGCCGGCCATGCGGTCGCGGGCCCCAACGGACTGATGGCCTGGGGCGGCTATCATCGCGATCTCAACGAGCGCAAGGTCGAGCTTGCGAAGCTCGATGCCGAGCGCGTCCAGCTGCGCCATCGCTCGACGCTGCTCGATCCGCGCAAGGCCGATCCGGACATGGCCGACGAGCTGGTGCGCCGCGACCTCGGCCTGGTGCGCCCCGACGAAGTGATCATCCCGCTCGAATAGCTATCGCGTTGCGGTGAGGCGTGCGGGAGTTGCATCCGCGTCGGCGGCATTGCCGCGCCCGCTGACGGCTCCTATAGCCCCGGCCCAGAACAGAACAGTCTGAGAGGCTTGCCCGTGGCGCGTGCCGTGAAAGCGAACAGCGTAACCGATTCTACCTTAGCATTAACCAACCGCGAGCGACCGCCCGAGCCCCAGCGCTACCAGCCTGGCCGGGACGAGCTGCTCGACCTTTACAAGCAGATGCTGCTCATCCGCCGCTTCGAGGAGCGTGCCGGGCAGCTTTACGGGCTTGGGCTGATCGGCGGCTTCTGCCACCTCTACATCGGGCAGGAGGCGGTCGCGGTCGGGCTGCAGTCGGCGATGACCGTCGGCAAGGACAGCGTGATCACCGGCTATCGCGATCACGGCCACATGCTCGCTTATGGTATCGATCCCAATGTGATCATGGCCGAACTGACGGGACGCGCTGCCGGCATCTCGAAGGGCAAGGGCGGCTCGATGCACATGTTCAGCGTCGAGCATGGTTTTTACGGCGGGCACGGCATTGTCGGCGCGCAGGTCAGCCTCGGCACCGGGCTTGGCTTCAAGCACCAGTACAGCGGCGACGGCGGGGTGTGCCTGAGCTACTTCGGCGACGGCGCGGCTAACCAGGGCCAGGTCTACGAAAGCTTCAATATGGCGCAGCTGTGGAAGCTGCCGGTGATCTACGCGATCGAGAACAACCAGTATGCGATGGGCACCAGCGTCGAGCGCTCATCGTCAGAGCCCGATTTCTACAAGCGCGGCGAGAGCTTCCGGATCCCCGGCATCCAGGTCGACGGCATGGACCTGCTTGCGGTGCGGGGCGCGGCCGAGACGGCGCTCGAGTGGACCCGCGCTGGCAAGGGACCGATCATCCTCGAACTCAAGACCTATCGCTATCGCGGCCACTCGATGTCGGATCCGGCCAAGTATCGGACGCGCGAGGAAGTGCAGAGCTTCCGCGAGGGCAAGGACCCGATCGAACATGCCGCCCGCGACCTTGCCACGCTTGGCGTTGGCGACGACGAGCTCAAGGCGATCGACAAGCAGATCAAGGACATCGTCGTGGGTGCTGCCAAGTTCGCGGAGGATGCGCCCGAGCCGGACGCGGCCGAACTGCATACCGACATACTGGTGGAGAGCTACTGATGACGATGGAGCTCACCATGCCTGCGCTGTCGCCGACGATGGAGGAGGGCACGCTCGCCAAATGGCTCGTCAAGGAAGGCGACGAGGTCAAGTCGGGCGACATCCTGGCCGAGATCGAGACCGACAAGGCGACGATGGAGTTCGAGGCGGTCGACGAGGGGACGATTGCGAAGATCCTGGTGCCCGAGGGCTCGGACGGAGTGAAGGTTGGGACGCCGATCGCCGTGCTGGCCGCGGATGGGGAGGATATTTCCGCTGAGGCCTCTGCGCCGCCGGCGGAGCAAAGCAGCGCCTCTGCGGGTGCTCGGTCGAACGGTGGAGCAACAGAGACGCCGTCCGACCAGAAGACCGAAGCCTCGCCGATCGAGACCGAGCAGAAGCAGAAGGCCGAGACCGGTACGGTGCAGCTGACCGTCACGTCCGCGACGCCTGTCGGACCGGAAGTGCCCGAGGGTACGGCGATGATCGCGACGACCGTGCGCGACGCGCTGCGCGATGCGATGGCCGAGGAAATGCGGCGCGACGAGCGCGTGTTCGTACTCGGTGAGGAAGTTGCCGAATATCAGGGCGCCTACAAGGTCACGCAGGGCCTGCTGCAGGAGTTCGGGCCAAAGCGCGTGATCGACACGCCGATCACCGAATATGGGTTTGCCGGGGTCGGCACCGGGGCCGCAATGGGCGGGCTCAAGCCGATCGTCGAGTTCATGACGTTCAACTTCGCGATGCAGGCGATCGATCATATCGTCAATTCGGCCGGCAAGACCAACTATATGTCCGGTGGGCAGATGCGCTGCCCGATCGTGTTCCGCGGGCCCAATGGTGCTGCCAGCAGGGTCGGCGCGCAGCACAGCCAGAATTACGGGCCGTGGTACGCGAGCGTG
>JASLBJ010000242.1 GCA_030146725.1 Sphingomicrobium sp.
GCGCCCGCGGCAGCAAGCATGAGGGTTGGAGTGAGCATGAGTGTCAGGGAACCTTGACTATGGCGATTGGTCGGGGCGACTGGATTCGAACCAGCGACCCCCACACCCCCAGTGTGATGCGCTACCAGGCTGCGCTACGCCCCGACCAGAGCCGGGGCATCTAGGCAAGGCGGCCCGCCAAGGCAAGGGAAGCCCTGTCCGCTGCACCCGGTGAACCGCGGGGCCCTGGGCTTCGTTAGCCCCGCGGAAGCGAGACCAATCGATGAACGACATCCATGTGCACCGTGTGGGCAAGGGCCGACCGCTGCTGCTGCTGCACGGTCTCGGCGGAAGCTGGCGCAGCTGGACTCCGGTGCGAGGTGCGCTGGCGGACCGGCGGGACGTGATCGCGATCGACCTGCCGGGGCACGGTGACTCCCCTGCCCGTGCAGACAGCGGCACGTTTGCGGGTCTGGCCGACAGCGTCGCCGGCTTCGTCCGCGACTCGGGGCTGACCGGGGTCGACGTCGTCGGAAGCTCGATGGGCGCCCGGCTGGCGCTCGAACTGGCGCGGCGCGGCGGCGTCGGGCGGGTGGTTGCGCTCAGCCCCGGCGGCTTCTGGAAAGGCTGGGAGCGGCAGTTCTTCAAGGGCACGATCGCCGCCTCGGTACGGCTGCTGCGTGCGACCCGCCCGGCGCTTGGCGCACTCAGCCGCAACGCAGGCTCGCGCAGTCTGCTGCTCGCGCAATTGTCGGCGCATCCGTGGCGGCTCGATCCCGCGGTCGTCGCGAGCGAGCTGCGCAGCTTTGCGACCACGAGGACCTTCGATGCGCTGGTGCGCGATCTTGCCGCTGGCCCACCGCAGCAGGGGCCCGCCGCGGCCAGGTCAGGGGAGGTGGTGATCGGCTGGGGTCGGCACGATCGCTTGTGCCTGCCGCGCCAGGCTGCGCGGGCGACCGCCGCCTTTCCGTCCGCGCGGCTGCACTGGTTCGAGCATAGCGGTCACTTCCCCATGTGGGACGAGCCGGATGAAGCGGTGCGGCTGATCCTCAACGAGGGCTGATCACCGGCGCAGAGTTCAGCTTTGCTTGCTCGCAGCGCGGGCCGATCGATAACGATCGAGGATCAGGCGGGTCACGATCGGCAGCGCGCCGAGCGCGCCGAGTGTCACGACGAGTCCGGGCGACAGGACATCCGAACTCCTCTCGATGGCGGCAAGCCGGGTGCCCGCGGCAACGTACAGCGCCGTTGCCGGCGCAAGGGCGATAAAGCTGACCGGAGCGAAGGTGCGGATCGGCATGCGCGTCAGGCCCATCGTCAGATTGACAATGAAGTAGGGAATGAGCGGCATCATCCGAAGCCCGAACAGATAGAACGCGCCGTTCTTCTCGACTCCCTCCTCGACGACCGCGAGCTGAGCGCCGAACCGCCGGCGCACCCAGTCCCGAAGCAAATAGCGGGCGACCAGCAGGCCCGACGAATCGCCGATCGTCAGCGAGGTGAGGACGATCAGCGTACCCGGCCAGATGCCGAAGATCGCTCCGCCGGCCAGCGCCATCGTCAGCACCGCTCCGGGCAGCGACAAGGTCAAGGCGGCGACGTGCAGCGCCATGAAGCCCAGGACGACGAACAGCGGCCGCTGCCCGTACAGCTGCACCGCGTCCTCATGCCGCTGCTCGACGTTCGCAAGGCTCAGATAAGCGTCGAACCCGAACGCATAGAAGGCTGTTGCCAGGGCAAGCAGCAGGAGCGCGATCCAGACCCTGCTCTTCACGCAAACACCCCTGAAGTCGCTTATGGTTAGATTGGGCCGCTGGTGGAGGCAATGCCGTTCGAAGCCCGGGACAGGGGCAGCAAGCTCTGCCACAAGGTGGCATGGCAAGACGCCGACCAAAGCGCCGCCTGACCGCTCGACGACTTGGAGCCGCGATACTGCTGCTGCCCGCGTTGTACCTGCTTGCGGCGCTGGTCGGATCGCTGGTGCCGGTCAATCGCAATTGGGTCGAGCCGGACGACGGCGTCACCGTGCTTCTGGCAAGCAACGGAATCCATGCGGACATCATCATGCCGATGCGCGCGCACGGGCTGGACTGGGGGCCGTTGCTGCCCGTCCGGCATTTCGCTGCGGCCGATCCGGGCGCCGGCTGGGTAGCGTTCGGATCGGGCGAACGGCGGGTCTATCTCGAGACACCGCGCTGGCGCGACATCAAGCTGCGCACGATCTGGTCGGGCCTGACCGGCGGCGAGCGGGTGATGCACGTCGAACGTGTGTCCAACCCAGGCTATGCGACCCGCGCGATCCGGTTGCGGCCGCACGAATACCGGCGGCTGTGGGCAGCGGTGCGCGGGGACTTCGATCTCGATCGTGCGGGACACCCGAAGCTGCTCGAGGCGCCGGGCTACGGCCGCTCCGACGCATTCTACGGCGCGACCGGGAAGGCCAGCGCGCTGCGCACCTGCAACAGCTGGGCGGCCGAGCGGCTGCGGATCGCGGGCGTGCGTACAAGCCTGTGGCCGCCGTTCGTGCAGGGCCTGATGTGGCGCTACCGCCGGCCGCTTGCCGCGCGCCAGCCTAGCTCAGGCGAGGGTCCTCAGAGGACGTAGCGCGACAGATCGGCATTGCGGGCGATGCCGGCAAGCTGCTGGTCAACGAAGGCCGCATCGACCGTCAGCGTCGTGCCGCCACGATCCTCGGCCTCGAAGCTGATTTCCTCGAGCAGTTTCTCCATTACCGTCTGGAGCCGCCGCGCGCCGATGTTCTCGAGGCTCTCGTTGACCTCGGCAGCGACACGGGCGAGCGCGGCAATGCCGTCCTCGGCGAACTCGACGCGCACATTCTCGGTGCCGAGCAGCGCCTGATACTGTTCGGTCAGGCTTGCTCGCGTGGCCGAGAGGATGCGGACGAAATCCTCCTGGGTCAGCGCCTTGAGTTCGACCCGGATCGGAAGCCGGCCCTGAAGTTCGGGAAGCAGGTCCGACGGCTTGGCGGTGTGGAACGCGCCGCTGGCGATGAACAGGATGTGGTCGGTCTTCAGCGGCCCGTATTTGGTCGCGACCGTGGTGCCCTCGATCAGCGGCAGCAGGTCGCGCTGGACACCTTCGCGGCTGACGGAGCCGCCGCGGACGTCGCTGACCGCGATCTTGTCGATCTCGTCGAGAAACACGATCCCATTCGCCTCGGCATCGGCGAGCGCGGCGCGGTTGACATCGTCGGGGTCGAGCCTTTTGTCGGCTTCCTCCTCGGTCAGGCGAGCGAAGGCTTCCGGAACTGCAAGTTTGCGGCGCTTGCGCGGCCCCTGCCCCATCGCCTTGCCCATCATCGCCTTGAGGTCGATCATCTGTGCGCCCATGCCGGGGATCTCGAACGGCATGGCGCCGGCTTCGTCAACCTCGATCTCGACTTCGGCCGAATCGAGGCTGCCGTCAGCGAAGCGCTGCCTGAAGCTGGCGCGTGTCGCTTCGCTTGAGCCCTTGCCGGTCAGCGCGTCGAGGAGCTTGTCCATCGCGGCATCCTCGGCCGCGGCCTTGACTGCGTTGCGGCGCCGCTCGCGCTCGAGCCGAACCGCTTCCTCGACAAGGTCGCGGGCGATCTGCTCGACGTCCCGGCCGACATAGCCGACCTCGGTGAACTTGGTCGCCTCGACCTTGACGAACGGCGCGTCGGCAAGCTTCGCCAGGCGGCGGCTGATCTCGGTCTTGCCGCACCCCGTTGGGCCGATCATCAGGATGTTTTTCGGCGTGACCTCCTCGCGCAGTTCGGGGCCGAGCTGCTGCCGGCGCCAGCGGTTGCGCAACGCGACCGCGACGGCCCGCTTGGCGTCTCTCTGGCCGACGATATGCTCGTCGAGTGCGGCGACGATCGCCTTGGGGGTGAGCTTGTCCTTCATGCTAGCGGACTCGCCCGGCGATGTGGGGGAATGATAATTCATCCTGCTTTACATTGGACGCTGGCGACACCGGTTCAAGCAGTGCAGCGGCCACCGCTTCAAGCAGCGCAGCGAAATGCGTCGAAGAACCGTTCGTGGCGCGCCATGATCCGGGCGATCGTCGCGGGGTCGGTCGTCGGGTCCCACTGGTCCCGCTCGAACGTGCCGCCGAGCAGGATGCCGTCGGGCCGCGGGAACATGTATCCCTGGCCGGTCGAAACGGCGTAGCGCACCTCCGGCTGCGGCTGAAGCACGGCAAGCTGGCCGCGCACGGGGCGCAGGTCCTGATCGCCGAACAGCATGCGCGCGCCGACTCCGGTGCAGTTGAAGACCATCGTCTCGGGAAGAGCGGCGATCGCGGCAGCATCGGGAAATTCGCGCTGCTCCACCGTGCCGCCGCGAGCGCGCACGTCCGCCAGCATACGCGTCAGGTAGCGGCCCATCTCGACATACATGGTGTCGAACGTCAGCACGCGATCGAGATCGAACGGATACTCGCCCTGCCCTACGAACCGCATATTCGGGTGGTAGACATCCATCGGATCGGGGGTGAGTTCGGCCTGGCGAGTTTCCTCGTAAGTCGGCAGCCAGCGCACGCCGTAAACGTCGCCGACGAGTAGCTGGAAGCGCCGCCAGCTATAGT
>JASLBJ010000280.1 GCA_030146725.1 Sphingomicrobium sp.
TGGCGCCCGGTCGTGACGTGCTGGCTGGGGCGGCAGGATTCGAACCTGCGAATGCCGATACCAAAAACCGGTGCCTTACCACTTGGCGACGCCCCAGCAGGCGAACCCGCTGCGGGCGGGAGGCGCGCTTATACCGGCTGGCGCCGGGGTGAAAACCCCTCAGCGAGCCAGGCTTCAGCGATTCAGGATGCGGCCGTTGACCGTGTCGTCGTAGTCGCGCGCGAGCTGGCGCGAGAGATCGCCGACTTCGAACGAGTACGGGCCGGACTCGCGGACGAAGGTGACTTCCGCGGCGCTGCCGGTCAGGAACATCTGCTCGAAGCTTTCTAGCTCCTCGGGCCAGATCGGGCGCTCGACGACCTCGACGCCGCGCTGGCGGGCGAGCTCGATCACTGTCTGGCGGGTGATTCCGTCGAGGAAGCAGTCGGGGGTCGGTGTGTGCAACGCCCCGTCGCGGACGAAGAACACGTTGGCGCCGGTCGCTTCGGCGACCTGGCCGCGCCAGTCCATCATCAGCGCGTCGTCGTATCCGCGCCCTTCCGCATGCTGCCGCGAAAGGGTGCAGATCATGTACAGGCCCGCCGCCTTGGCGTGCACGGGGGACGTGTAGGGCGCGGGGCGGCGGTAGGGCGCGATGTCGAGGCGGAGCCCCTTGGCGGCGATCGCGGGGTCGAAATACTTCCCCCACTCCCACGCCGCAACCATCAGGTGCGGCTCGGTCCCGGTGGCGGTGACGCCCATCTGTTCGGCGCCGCGCCAGGCGAGCGGACGGACATAGGCGTCGACCAGATTATTGGCCTTGAGCACCTCGTTGCAGGCGGCATCGACCTCATCGACGCTCCACGGGATGTCGAAGCCGAGGATGTTGGCGCTGCGGTGAAGCCGCTCGCTGTGCTGGCGAAGCTTGAAGATCTGCCCGCCATAGGCGCGCTGGCCCTCGAATACCGACGACGCGTAGTGAAGCGCATGGGTCAGCACATGGACGTTGGCCTCGCGCCACGGCACGAGCTTGCCGTCGAACCAGATCCACCCGTCGCGGTCGTCGTAACTGCGCTGTTCGGCCATGCCCGTACCCTGTGCTTTACCCCAGGCAGGGGCGACTAGGGCAGCCGGGCTTCTGCGGCAAGTTCGGTGCTTCGCCGGGCCGCCGCCTCGATCGTCGCTGCGACCAGGCGATCGAGTGCCTGGTCGTGGTCCAGAACTGCGAGGCCGGCTTCGGTGGTGCCGTTGGGGCTGGCGACGCGGCGGGCGATCTCGGCCATCGGCTCGGCGCTCGAAGCGGCCATCCAGGCGGTGCCGAGCACCGTTTCGAGCGCGATCGTATGGGCGAGTTGCGGGTCGAGGCCGCGCTCCTCGCCCGCTTGGGTGAGAGCGGCGACGAAGCGGGCGACGTAGGCGGGGCCGGAGCCGGCGACCTGGCCGATGACACCGAACCTGGCTTCGGTCGGAGCCCAGGCGGCGACGCCGAGCGCGGCGAACAATGGGCTGAGTTGGGCACGGAGGCTATTGTCGGCATCGTCGCTGTAGAGGCCGGTGACGCCGCGGCGGATGGATACGGGAAGGTTGGGCATCGCCCGGACGATCGCACCGGCGTTGGGGAAGCGCTTGCGCAGGCTTGCGGCTTCGGTGCCGGCGAGCAGCGAGACGATCACGGTCCTCGAGGTGACCCAGCGGGCGAGGTCGGGGGCGAGCTCGGCGAGCTTCTGCGGCTTGAAGCCCAGCATGATCATGCGCGGCGGAGCGCCGGCTTGAGCCAGCGAGGTTACGGTGCGAACACCATCTACCGGGGTGCCGCTCGGGCGGATGACGACGGTGTTGGAGAAGTCCAATCCGGCGGAGCGCCAGCCGGCGACCATGGCGCCGGCCATGTTGCCGCAGCCGATCAGCCAGGTCGGATTGGGGAACAGGTCAATTCCAGTCATGCTTCACCATCCCCCTCATGCTTCACCCCTCATGCTTCACCGTGCGTATCGATCAGCGCGGCGGCAATCGCCTCGCCCGGGGTCTTGCCGCCCCACAGGACGAACTGGAAAACGGGGTAGAAGCGCTCGCATTCCTCCATCGCGGCTTCGGCGATGGCTTCGGCTTGTTCAAAGCTCAGCCCCTCGTTGTCGCGGGTGTCGAGGATGGTCGAATGGCGGAACACGACCATTCCGGAGCCCGACCACATCTCGAAATGGCCGAGCCACAGTTGCTCGTTGATGAGACCGAGCGATTCGTAGATTGCGGCGCGCTTTTCGGGGCCGACCTTGATGTCGGGGAAGGCAAGGAACTGCAGCACCTGGTCCTCGGGACGCCAGACGCCGCGAAGCTCGTACTGCGCCCAGCTGCCGGTCGCCGAGGCGACGATCTCGCCCTCGCCCGAGCGTTCGCACGCCCAGCCGCGTGCTTCGAAATATTGTTCGAGCACCTCGATCGGGGCGCCGTCGTCGCGCTCTTCCGGGCTCTCCTCCTCGCTCAGCGTCAGGCCCCTGCGGCTTCGGTGCCGGGGACCGGACCGGCGGTTCGCGCCTCGAGCGCGGCGATCCGCGCCTTGAGGATCTCGTTCTCGTCGCGCGCCGCGACGGCCATCGCCTTGACCGCCTCGAACTCGTCGCGGCTGACGAAGTCGATCCCGCCGACCCATTCGCGCATTTTCTCGCGCATCGAGGATTCCGCCTCGCGGCCCATCCCGGCCATGGTGCCGGCGACCCCGTTCATCATCTTGACCATATCGTCGAACATGCGGTTTTCGGACTGCATGGGTGTTTTCCTTTCTAGCCGAACAAGGCCGTACCAGCCGTCGGATTGAGCCGTTCGATCGCGGCGGTGAGCGTCGCCGCGAAGATCAGCCACCCCAGATAGGGAAGCATCAGCGCGCCCGCCAGTGGCCGGATACGGCGGAACTGGCCGGCGGCCGCGGCGGCGATCGCGGTCATCAGGAAGATGATGATCTTGGCGAGGTTGATGTCGTGGGCGGCGAAGAACACCGGCGACCAGGCGAAATTGAGGACGAGCTGGGCGAAGAACAGGAACAGCGCGCTCTTGCGCCGGCCCGACGGCGGTGCAGCGAGGATCAGCGCGAGCGCCAGGCCGAGCAGGATGTAGAGGAAGGTCCAGGCGAAGCCGAAGATCCAGCCGGGGGGCATGAAGGTCGGTTTGATCAGCGCATCGAACCACGCGTTGCCGTAGCCGGAGTTCGACAGGCGGCCGCTAAGCCAGCCGGCGAATACGATTGCGGGGACGGTGATCAATGCGATCCGCCGCCAGTCCCTGGTCTCGCCCGTGTCCGTGGTTTCGCCCGGATCAGTCATCGTTCTTCCTTGCGCCGAGCAGGAACTCGACATTGCCTTCGGGCCCGGTGATCGGGCTCGGTTCGATCCCCAGCACGGTCCAGCCCTCGCCTGCAACCCACCCTGCGGCATCGTCGCAAACGCGAGCGTGGACCTCAGGGTCGCGGACGACGCCGCCTTTGCCGACCTCCTCGCGCCCAGCTTCGAACTGGGGTTTGACGAGAGCAACGAGGTGCGCGCCGGGGCGGGCGAGCGTCAGGGCTGCGGGGAGGACCTTGGCGAGGCCGATGAAGCTTGCATCGCATACGACGACGTCGATGAGCTCGGGGACGATTTTCGCGTCGAGCGTGCGGGCGTTGGTCTGTTCGTGGACGATGACCCGGGGGTCCTGGCGGAGCTTCCAGGCGAGCTGGTTGGTGCCGACGTCGATCGCATAGACGCGTGCGGCGCCGCGGGTCAGCAGCACGTCGGTGAACCCGCCGGTCGAGGAGCCGACATCGAGGGCGGTCGCGCCGGTGACGCCGATGTCGAAGTGGGCGAGGCCGTGGTCGAGCTTGATCCCGCCGCGCGAGACCCAGGGGTGGTCCTTGCCGCGGACTTCGAGCGGGGCGTCTTCGGGGAGGAGTTCGCCGGATTTGGCGATCTTGCGCTCGGCTGAGAAGACCGTGCCGGCCATGATCAGCGCCTGGGCTCGGGTGCGGCTGTCCGCGAGTTCCCGGAGCACGAGCAACTGGTCCACCCTGACCTTGGCTACGCCCGCACCTCTTCGATGCCGACGCTGTTGCGGCGGAGGGCTTTGAGGACGGTGTCGACGATGTGGGGGGCGTTGAGGCCGGCTTCGTCGTACTGCTTGTCGGGCTTGTCCTGGTCCTGGAAGCGGTCGGGGAGGCGCAGGGTGCGGAGCTTGAGGCCGGCATCCAGGAGGCCTTCGTCGCTGGCGAGGGTCAGGACGTGCGCGCCGAGGCCGCCGATCGACGCTTCCTCGACCGTGACCGCGACCTCATGGGTGGCGAGCAGGCGGCGGATCAGCTCGTGATCGAGCGGCTTGGCGAAGCGCAGGTCGGCGACCGTGGTGGACAGGCCCATCGCGTCGAGCTGGTCGGCGGCTTTTTCAGCTTCCGCGAGGCGGGTGCCGAGCGAGAGGATCGCGACTTGCCTGCCGTTGCGGACGATTCGGCCCTTGCCGATCTCGAGCCGCTCGGGAACTGCCGGGATGGCCAAGCCCCTGCCCTCGCCGCGCGGGTAGCGGACCGCGATCGGTCCGCTGTCGTGGAGCGCCATGGTGTGGACCATGTGGGTCAGCTCGACTTCGTCGGCCGCGGCCATGACGGTGAAATTGGGCAGCGTGCACAGGTATGCGAGGTCGAACGAGCCGGCGTGGGTCGACCCGTCGGCACCGACGAGGCCGGCGCGGTCCATGGCGAAGCGCACCGGCAGGTTCTGGATCGCGACGTCGTGGACGACCTGGTCGTAGGCGCGCTGGAGGAAGGTCGAATAGATCGCGCAGAACGGGCGATGGCCCTGCGCTGCGAGGCCGGCGGCGAAGGTCACCGCGTGCTGCTCGGCGATGCCGACGTCGAACATGCGGTCGGGGAACGCCTCGGCGAACTTGTCGAGCCCGGTGCCCGACGGCATCGCGGCGGTGATCGCGACCACCTTGTCGTCGCGGGTGGCCTCGGCGAGCAGCGCGGCGGCGAACACGTTGGTGTAGCTTGGCGGGCCGCCAGACGGCCCCTTGTCCTGCTTGCCCGAGACCACGTCGAACTTGACTACGCCGTGATATTTGTCGGCAGCGTCCTCGGCCGGAGCGTAGCCCTTGCCCTTTTTCGTGACGACATGGACGAGCATCGGGCCGTGGTCGGCGTCGCGCACGTTCTCGAGGATTTCGACCAGCGCGCGGACGTCGTGGCCGTCGACCGGGCCGACGTAATAGAAGCCGAGTTCGTCGAACAATGTGCCGCCGGTGACGAGGCCGCGCGCATATTCCTCGACCCGCTTGGCGGTACGGTGGAGCGGGCCGGGCATTGCGCGGGCGAGCTTCTGGGCGAGGCGGCGGGGGGTGAGATATTTGTTCGACGAAACCAGCCGCGCGAGCGAGTTGCGCAGGGAGCCCACAGGGGGCGCGATCGACATGTCGTTGTCGTTGAGGATGACGACCAGCCGGCTTCCGGCGGCCTCGGCATTGTTCATCGCCTCATAGGCCATGCCCGCGCTCATCGCGCCGTCGCCGATCACCGCGATTCCGCGGCCGGGCCGGTCGGCGAGCTTGTTGGAGATGGCAAAGCCGAGCGCGGCGGAGATCGAAGTCGAGCTGTGGGCGGCGCCGAACGGGTCGTATTCGCTCTCGCTGCGCCTGGTGAAGCCGCTGAGGCCTCCCGGCTGGCGGAGCGTGCGGATGCGATTGCGGCGGCCGGTGACGATCTTGTGCGGATAAGCCTGGTGGCCGACGTCCCACACCAACTTGTCCTCGGGCGTGTCGAACACGTGGTGGATGGCGACCGTCAGCTCGACCACGCCGAGGCCGGCACCAAGGTGGCCGCCGGTAGTCGAAACGGCCGAAATCACCTCCTGGCGGAGCTCGTCGGAAAGCTGTGGAAGCTGATCCTTGGCGAGGGCACGGATATCCGCGGGCGAGAGGATCGTATCGAGCAGGGGCGTTTGCGGCCGTTCGGACATTTGAACAGCCTTAGACCTGCAATGCTGCCGCGCAAAGCCCGGGCTTTAGGCGGGATCCTTGGTCAGGTCGGATCCCCCTTTAACCTTGATCACAGTCGCCGCAGGTACCGCGCACTTCGATCATCGGGCGCGGTGCGGAGAAGCCGGCGTTGGCAGCGGCATCGCGAACGCCGCCCGACAGGCGGTCGTCGTCGAGATGGACCGTGGTCCCGCACGTGTCGCAGATCAGGAAGATGCAGTCGTGCAGGCAGGCGGGATGCGAATTGGCGACATATGCATTGGCGCTTTCGACGCGGCGGGCAAGGTTGGCGCCGACGAACAAATCGAGGATCCGGTAGACGCTGTTGGCGGCGATCCGGCGGCCCTTGGCCTTGGAGACCGCCTCGGCGATGTCATAGGCACTTGCCGGCTGGGTGAAGCCGGCGAGCGCGGCGAACACCGCCGAGCGCATGTCGGTCCACTGCTCGCCGCGTTCGACGAGGCGCTCGCGGGCGGCGTCCTGCAGCGATTCGCCTTCGTGCAGGTGATGCTGATGTGCGCCCATGAGGCTGAGATAAGGGGGGCGGACCCTTGCGACAAGCCGTGCGCGCTGACGTGGGCCGGGGCGAGTGGGCCGGCGAGACTCGCGGGTTAGTCGGCCGCCATGCTGTTGAGATGGTGGCCGAGCGCGAGGATGCCGACGCCGACCATCGTCAACAGCGCCTCGGTGCCGTCGTGGGGCATGGTCAGCGCGCCGCCCATCACGCCGAGGCCGAGGCCGCCGACCGAGCTTGGCATCATGAAGCCGTGCTCGAGGACGCCGCGTCCGAGCGCAAGCGCGCCGAGGAGCATTGCAAGCGTCAGCCCGATTTCATGGATCCAGTGCGCCCCGAGGAAGCCGCCGGCCGAAGCAAGCAGCGCGAGCAGGACCGAGGTTGCGAGGCAGTGCACCAGGCACAGGCCGGAGACGGTGATCGCCAGCCGGTCGAGGCGCAGGGTCGGATGGGCAAGCTGGGGCATCGCTTGCGATCATATATCCTCGCGTTGCGGAAGATACAACATCACATCGTGATTCTCGCATTGCGATTTCTGTTGGGCGGGCGGGTGCTGGCCGCCTTGGCACAGGCACTGCCGAACGCCATATGCGCGGGCACAGCGATGGACGCCGCCCTTCCCTCTTCACGCGCACCGGTCACGGGCGAGCCGCGGCCGCTGGCGCTGGCCAGGCTGCTGTTCGCGGTCGCCGGGCTGGTGTTCGTGATGGTCGTGGTCGGCGGGATTACCCGGCTGACCGAAAGCGGGCTGTCGATTACCGAATGGCGGCCGATCAGCGGTGCCATTCCGCCATTGAGCCGGGCCGATTGGGACGAGGCGTTCCGCTTGTACCAGGCGACGCCGGAGTTTCGCGAGATCAATGGCCCGGCGGGGATGGGGCTCGCGGAGTTCAAGCAGATTTTCTTCTGGGAGTGGCTTCACCGGCTGCTCGGGCGGGTGGTTGGCCTGGCGTTTGCGGTGCCGCTGGCGTGGTTTGCGCTGAAACGGGCGATTCCGCGCGGCTATGGCTGGAAGATGGTTGCGCTGCTGGCGCTCGGCGGGGCGCAGGGGGTGCTTGGCTGGTACATGGTGATGTCGGGGCTGGCCGACCGGACCGACGTCAGCCACTTTCGGCTGTCGGCGCATCTGCTGCTGGCGCTGGCGATCATCGGCGCGCTGGTGTGGGTTGCGCTGGATCTGAGGCGGCTGGCACGCGGTGGTGCGGAGCCGGCGCGGGTGACTGGGCTGTCGGCGGCGGTGCTTGGCGTGCTGTTCGTGCAGTTGCTGTACGGTGCGTGGGTTGCGGGGCTCGATGCCGGACAGGTGGCGAGCGACTGGCCGGCGATGAACGAGCGGTTCGTGCCCGAGGGCATCGACTGGAGCCGGGGCGCCTTGTTCGCGCTCGCCAACGATCCGTTCCTGATCCACTTCATCCACCGCTGGTGGGCGTGGGTGACGGTCGCCGCGCTGGTCGTGTTCGCGCGGGTGGTGCGCCGGGTGCCAGGCGGCCGGCCGGCGTCGATCGCGATCCATTCGGCCTTCGGGGTGCAGATCCTGCTCGGCATTGCGACGGT
>JASLBJ010000309.1 GCA_030146725.1 Sphingomicrobium sp.
CCTGCTGGTCAATCGCGCGAGCGTTCCGCTGCCGCACATGATCTCGATCCTGTTTACCCTCGGGGTCGCGATCTTCGGCGTCCTGACCGTCGCCCGCTGGGCATTCGGACAGCTCAAGACCAACGCCGACTTCGGCTCGCAGAGCGAAAGCGCGAGCCTGCTGCTGCAGGAGTATGAGCAGCGCGGCGTGGGCTGGCTCTGGCAGGTCGATGCCGACAACCGCGTCAGCTACATCTCGTCGCGCATGACGACGCTGCTGGGCCGCCCGGCAAGCCAGCTGATCGGTCATTCGCTACCCTCGTTGCTCGGCGGCAATGCCGAGCTCGGCCGGCTGCTGATCGCACGCCAGCCGTTCGCTGCGCTCGAGATGGAGCTCAGTACGTCGCATGGACCGCGCTGGGTCTCGATTGCCGGCGATCCGATCATCGACACCGCCGGGCGCTATGACGGGTTCCGCGGAGTCGGCTCGGACATCACCGAGATCCGCCAGACGCAGGAGCGCCTGACCCATCTTGCCAACGTCGACGTGCTCTCGGGCCTGCCCAACCGCGGCCGGGTGCGCCAGCTGCTCGGCGAGGCGCTGCGCGCCGCGACCATCAGCAATGTGCCGTGCGCAATCATGTTCCTGGACCTCGACGGCTTCAAGCCGGTCAACGACACCTTCGGGCACCCCAAGGGCGACGCGGTGCTGCGGGCGGTCGCCAAGCGGCTGGTCGAACAGATCGCCGCCGACGGTCACGTCGGGCGCATGGGCGGCGACGAGTTCGCGATCGTCGTCACCGACGCGCAGAGCCGAAAGAAGGTCGAGCTGCTGGCCGACCGAATCATCAAGGCCGTCGCCGACCCGTACATGATCGACCACACCGAAATCCGCATCGGCGTGTCGATCGGCTGTGCGTTCGGCCCGATCGACGGCGCCACGGTCGACGACCTGATCCTCAAGGCCGATCTGGCGCTGTACCAAGCCAAGGACGCCGGCCGCGGGGTCGCGCGCTACTTCTCGTCCGAGCTCCAGTCGGAGCAGGAGGACCGAGTGCGGCTCGAGACGGACCTGCGCGCTGCGATCGCCTCGCGCCAGTTCCACCTGGCGTTCCAGCCGCTGGTCGCCGCCAAGAACCAGAAGCTGATCGGGTTCGAGGCACTGATCCGCTGGAACCATCCGCAGCGTGGCAACGTGCCGCCGGGCGTGTTCATCCCGGTCGCCGAGGAAGCCGGCCTGATGCCGATCATCGGCGAATGGGTGATCGACGAGGCATGCCGCGCGGCGGCCACCTGGCCCGAGCCGATCACCGTCGCGCTCAATATCAGCCCCAAGCAGATCGGCACCTCGTCGTTGCCCAACCTCGTCAGCGAGGCGCTGGCGCGTCACAAGGTGCCCGCCAACCGGATCGAGCTCGAGGTCACCGAAGGCGTGTTCCTGGGTGACAACGGCTCGACCCTCGATGTCCTCAAGCGCTTGCGCACGCTCGGCGTCGGCATCGCGCTCGATGACTTCGGCACCGGTTACTCGTCGATCGGCTATCTCAACAAGGCCGTGTTCCATAAGCTCAAGATCGACGGCAGCTTCGTCCGCGAAGCCGGTACCCGGCCGGAGAATGTTGCGATCATCCAGTCGATCGTCCATCTCGCCAAGAGCTTCCGGATGTCGGTCACCGCCGAGGGTGTCGAGAGTGCCGAGGATTTCGAGCGCATGCGCGACCTCGGCTGCGACACGATCCAAGGCTATCTGTTCGGCCGGCCGTTGTCGTACGAACGCGCCAACCAGATGGTCGTGGGGCTCGCGGCACGGCGCATGGCCGGCTGATCAGCCTAGTTGAGGATACGCAATTGCGGGGATAGCAGCGGCATCATGCCCGGGCGGTCGCTGCCGCTCGGACTACCGGCGACCTGTTCGTTCGTCGCCTTGCTGGCCTCCCGGGACAGAACGGTCGAGCGCGGCTTCGCAGTAGCGCCTGGCCAGATCCTCGTGCACCCTGCGCACGGCCTCGCTCCGGGACCGTTCGGCGGCCTCGAGTTCTTCAAGCGCTCGTCGCTCGAAATAGCTCCGGTCCGGTTCCCTCCTGTCCATGCCCGTTATTTAGCAAGATTGCAGTTTCAATGCGTTGATCGAGGTTATAGGCGAGTGCGGGATGCAGCAGGCTAGTAGCGCGCGAGCAGGAACTCGCGTGCGCGCCGAAATTCGGCCGGGGTCACGCGACCGTCGCCGTCGCCGTCCGCGATCGCCTTGAACGCCTTTGCTCCCGCATCCGCTTCGATCGCCGATAGTTCGGCATCATGGTCGCGATCGTGGACCCGAAGCCCCCACTCGCGCAGCACCCAGTCGCTTCGGAACAGCTCGATCGCGCGCGGATTGACATCAGCCGCCGCGACCGGCTGCCGAGCCGTCGGCGTCCCTTCGCCCGCCTGAGCCTGGCCGATCAGCAGTGCGCCCAGTGCAAGTCCCAACATCCGACCGACCCTTTGCTGTCTCTCGACCGATCAACGCGCGAAACGAAGGCGCGTTCAGGCCCGCCGTTCAGACTCTCTGTTCAGATGCCCGCGAGAGCGCCCCTGACCGCCTTGGTCAGCGCGTCGGCGCGGAACGGCTTGGCGAGCAGCGGCGCGTCCGGCGCGACCCGCCGCACCGCCTCGGTCTCGCTGTACCCGGAGACGAACAGGATCGGCTGGTCGGGGTCGTCCGCGCGAATCCGGTTGGCGACTTCGGCACCCGACAGCCCGGGCATGATGAAGTCGAGCACCACCAGATCGGGGCGCTCAAGGGCAATCGCATCGAGCCCCGTGCGCCCGTCAGCCGCCTCGCGAACGCGGAAGCCCTGGTCCTCCAGGCTCGCGGCGATGAACCCGCGCACGTCGGGATCGTCGTCGATCACCAGCACCGAAGCGTTGCGCGCGGCCGGCGCATCCTCGGCTTCCCCGGCGGGCTGCGGACCATCGGCGCTCGACTGTTCGGCGGCGCGGAACAGCAGCCTGACCGTGGTGCCCTTGCCCGCGATGCTGTCGATGCGCGCGGTGCCGCCGGACTGGCGCGCCATGCCGTAGACCATCGACAGTCCCAGGCCAGTACCCTTGCCCACGTCCTTGGTCGTGAAGAATGGCTCGAACGCGCGTTCGAGCACTTCGGGCGGCATTCCGCTACCGGTGTCGCCGATCGCGAGCTCGACATAGTCGCCGTCCTCGACCTCGGGGTCGCCGCTCGACCGTAGCGAGCGCAGCGCGAAAGTCAGCACGCCGCCGCCGGGCATCGCGTCGCGCGCGTTGATCGCCAGGTTGAGCACGGCGACCTCAAGCTGAGTTGGATCGGCCATCACGGGCGGCTGGTCGGGGTCGATCACGAACCTCTTCTCAATGCCCGGCCCGAGCACGTTGCGCAGCATTGGGCGCATGTTCTCGATCAACGGCGCGAC
>JASLBJ010000083.1 GCA_030146725.1 Sphingomicrobium sp.
GCGCCGGCGGATGTTGGTGGTGTCGACCTGCCGCCGAAGCGCTGCCGTGGGTGCCGTCACAAAGCCGAGATAGCCGTCGAAGCGCTCGCCCACCTGCCCCGCCTGGCGCGCAGCCACGATTGCGCTTGCGCTCTGGGCGGAAGCCGGGCCCGCGACCAGCGCAAGCAGCGAAGCCGCGATTGCGGCTGCGATCAGCCGGGCTCTCATCGGGTCCCCGGCGGCGTCGTGCCCGGCTGCTGCGTCCCTTGAGGAAAGGCATCCGGATTGTCGCGGATCAGCTGGTCGACGTCCTTTTGCAATCGCACCAGCACCTCCTGCTGGATGTTGACGTTGAGGTTGATCTCGATCGGCTTCTCCGGAGTCTTGACCGAGATGCAGGCACCGAGCGGCGCCGCAAGCAGTGCTGCGGCGAGCAGGGCCGCACGGCCTTTCATGTAGTGGCTCGTCATGATCATCTCTCGCTTGGGGTCGGTGGTGGCGTTGCTGTGACGTCGATCTGCGCGTCGACCGGAGTCTGCGTCTGGGTCGTGTTCTCCTCGCGGCGACGGACCGTTGTGACGATCCCCGGCACGTCCTCGAGCGGGACCGGAAGTACCTCGGCGATGCGTGCACGCGGGTCGCTGTACGACTTGGCGGTCGCGATCAGCGCCCGGAAGGGCCCACGAATGTTGACATTGAACTTGAGCGGAAGATTGTAGATCGCGCGCAGGAAGCTTGCCGTCTTGCCTTGCCCGAGCGCGACTCCGTCGATCGTCAGGCGGGTCCCGAACTCGCCTGCAAGGTCGCCGTCGAGGCGGATGATCATCGACCGGAAGCGCAGGTTCCGAAGCGCATCGAACGCGATCCCGCCCATCATCCCGAGATTGGCGCGGTTGACCACGCCATTGTAGGCGAGCGTTCCCCCGCCCGGCCGCGAGTCGAGCCGGCCGCCGACGATCCGTCCGCCGCTCTCGTCGAAGATCATCGGCAGCACGCCGTCGAACACGCCGGTCGCGCCGATCTCCTCGAAGCCAAGGCTCGACACAAAGGTGTGCGCATTGAGGCCGACGACTTCGAACGTCAGCCGCTTGGCGCTCGGCCGGCCGAAGTTGAGCACCGTCTCCTGGAGGATCAGCCGGCCGCCCATGAACGGCCACTCGCCGCGCTGGACCCGCACCCGCTGGTTGGACAGCAACTGATAGGAGATGACCCCGTTCTCGACGAGGATGCCGGGGTTGATCGAGGTGATCGCGGCGGTCTGGCCGGGCGCGGTCTCGAGCCCGATCAGGTCGCTAAATCGCACCGTCGTGGTCAGCCCGCTAACCGGCCCGAACGGCGCCGCGAGGTTCATGCCCACGGTCGAGAACTCCCCGCTCGACGTGACATTGCCGCTGCCCGTCCAGTCGATCCGCCCACGCCCGGTAACCGTCCCTTCGACAAGCGCGATCACGCCCTCGCTCAACCGGGTCAGTTCGTCGGGCTGGAGACCCTGTCCGAAGCGGATCCCGGGCACGTCGAGATTGGCGAAGCCGACCCCCGTGGCAAGCCGATGCTCGATCGCGACGTCGGTTACGGCCGTGCCGCTCGCCGGGTGGCGCAGCGTGCCGCCGGCCCTGACCATGCCCCCGGCCATGGTGAACGCCATGTTGGTGCTGCGCATCGGGTAGAAGCGCGGATTGTCGTTGCGGTCGGCGACCATGGCGGAGCCGTCGACGCTGATGTCGCCCTGGTAGACGCGCCAGCGGCCGTCCATCTCGCTCAAGGCAAGCGGCACGTTGCCGATCGTCGACTTGCCGCCCGAGAAAGCGCCCGAGATGCCGCTTCCGGCAAAGGTCCCGTCGATCCGCGCCGCGTCGAGGATGATCGGAGTCTCGGGCCGGCCAAGCCGCATCGCCAGGGTCGTCGCATCGAACCGCTTGCCCTCGATCCGCGCGCCCGCCGCGGTGAGGTTGAACGGCGACGAGCCGATGCGGCCGTTGAGCACCGGACGAGCGACCCGCGCGCCGACATTGATCCCGCCGTCCGAGCCCCGCGACACGATCGACGATCCGATCGGGCACACCGGCAGGCTGGTCGGCCCGAACTCGAACACGCCTTTCCTGAGATAGGCAAAGCGGACATCGGCGCAGCCGGTCCCGACGGCAAAATCTCCGCCGCTGCCGAAGCGCCCGCTGATCGGCACGCGCAGGCCCTGCACCCGCCCGTCGCCGAACGGCCCGTCGAGCAACGCCGTGGTGCTGACCTGGGTCGAGCCGTCGCGCCCCGCGGCAAAGCGGATCGGAGCCAGCGCCAGCCGCGCGTCGCCCACGGCATAAGGCGCGAATTGCGCAGTCCCGCTCATCGGCGAACCGTTGCGCGGCTGGCTGAGCGCGACGCGCCCGGTCGGCAAGCCGCCGCCGGCCATCTGGATCTGCCCGTCGATGCGGATTCGGTTCGACGGCCAATAGTACGTCACGCCGTCGCCGCCCACGACCCTGACTCGGGCACCGGTCGGGCTGGTGACGTTGGCAGTCTCGATCCGCACCGCTCCGCCGCCCGCGAAATTGACCATCCGCACCGTTCCGCGCGCATCGAAGTTGCGGGTGGTGGCGCTGATTGCGTTCCCGACCGCAGTCGCGATCGGCCCGATCGGGGTTGTTGCGACGCTTGCCAGCGGCCCGGTCATCCCTGCCAGCATCGACGGCGCCAGGGTCGCGCCCTCGGCCGCATAGTCGCCGACCATCGCCAGCGTTCCGCCGGTCACGCCAAGGCGATAGCGGCCCTTGAGTCGGGTGCGCTCGGCAAAGATCTCCGCCAGGCGCGAGCGCTGCGCCGACAGCTCGACCGAGCCGAAGGTCGCGTCGGGATCGCCGCGGAACGTCAGCCTGCCCGCGAACGCGGCAAGCCCGTTCTCGCCCGCGGTCATCGCGGCGATCGCCATCCGCCCGCGGCCATTGTAGTTGGTGAACGATTCATTGAAGCGGCTGTCGATGTCGAACCGCGGCCGGACGATCTCCAGCCGGCTCGCGGGACAG
>JASLBJ010000207.1 GCA_030146725.1 Sphingomicrobium sp.
GCTGCAGGGCGCGCTGCTGCGTGAGGCGTATTGTCTTGTGCGGGACGGCATCGCGACGGTCGAGGAGATAGACGACATTGTGAGCAACGGGCTTGGGCTGCGCTGGTCCGTGATCGGCCCTTTCGAAACGGTCGACCTCAATACGCGCGGTGGCATCGCGGACCACGCCCGCAAGATGGGTCCGGCCTATGCCCGTATGGGTGCCGAACGCGGCCAGCATGATCCCTGGACGCCCGATCTGGTCGAGCGGGTCACGAAGCAGCGGCGCGCGCTGATGCCCGAGAAGGATTGGGAGGCTCGGGTCGCCTGGCGTGACCAGCGGCTGATGGAATTGCTCGCCGAGCGGGCCGCCCGTTCACGCGATTAATCCGATGCTGGAGAATATTACGCAGAGGACGGCGCGGCGAGTGGGCTGTTCCCTTAAACTGGGAAGATGAACTCGCGAGTTCATCTTCCCACCCCACTCTGAAGCGGCGGATCACAAAGGAGGTATGACGACCATGCATCGTTACATCGCGCGGCGTTTCGGCCGTTTAACTGCCCTGGCGCTGAGTTTGGCGTTCATGTTCGCGGCGCCGGCGCACGCGGCCTACCCAGAGCGGCCGGTGACGATGATCGTGCCGTTCTCGGCTGGTGGGACGACGGACATCCTCGCCCGCATTGTTGGCGAGGAGTTGAGCAAACGTCTTGGCCAGCAGATCGTGATCGACAACCGTGCGGGCGCGGGCGGCAACACGGGCACAGCCGTTGTCGCCAAGGCGGCACCCGACGGCTATACCCTGGTCATGGGCACAATCGGCACCCACGCTATCAATTCTTCGATCTACAAGCGCATGCCTTACGATCCGGTGCGGGATTTCGCTCCGGTATCGATCGTAGCAGCCGTACCGAACGTCCTGGTCGCCCACCCGTCTGCGCCTTTCCGCACGTTGAAGGAGCTGATCTCTTACGCCAAAGCCAATCCCGACAAGCTGAACTTCGCCTCCTCAGGCAACGGCTCCTCAATCCACCTGTCCGGCGAGATGTTCAAGGCGATGACCGAAACCAACATCGAGCACATTCCCTACAAGGGCAGCGGGCCGGCCGTGATCGACATGATCAGCGGCCAGGTGCCGTTGATGATCATGTTCGACAATCTGCCTTCCTCACTGCCGCAGATCAAAGCTGGCAAGCTGATGGCGCTCGGCGTGACATCGGCGGTCCGCACGCCGATCCTGCCGGAAGTGCCGACGATTGCCGAGGCCGGCCTGCCGGGATATGAGGCGACACCCTGGTTTGGTGTTCTGGCGCCAACCGGAACGCCCAAGGAGATCATCGATCGGCTGAACAGTGAGATCGTCGCTATTTTAGGTATGCCGGCAGTCAAGGAGAAGCTGCTCGAACAAGGAGCGGAACCGGTCGGCGATACGCCCGAGCACTTTGCTGAGGTTATCAAAACCGATTTGACGAAGTGGGCATCCCTGATTGAAAAGGTGGGCATTTCGATCGACTGATCGGAGACGTCTTGAATCCGGCGCGGGTTGAGGTGGACCCCATTGGTGAGGCAACCGGGGTGGCAGTTTAGCGAGAGTCCTGTGGGATCATTGCGCCGCGTCGATGCTGGTCACCGGTGCGGACACAGGGTGAAAGTTGTCCATGAACCGCCGGTCCCTTCCGCTTGTGGCTCTTGCCGGATTCCGGGATGGCCGCTGATGGGGCCGGGCTGGCCGTGACGATGGGCCGGCAGGATCGGTTGAGAAAAGCTTTGCCGTTGCGCCTGTGCTTCCTGGAGATGTCGCCTGCCGTTGCGGCAGCGGCCGTTTGTGCTTGAAGCCGCGACGCACCCTCCCCATGTTGCAGTGCAGCATAATCGAGTCAAGCCGATACCTGGGGGAGCGCCGTCTCATATCTTTCAACGGAGACCACCCATGTATCAGTTACAACAAAAAATGAATCCCTCACCTGAACCCCGAGGTGAACTGGCGTCGCGCATGCTGGCGATGCCGTCGCACACCAACCCGATGGGCAACATCTTCGGCGGCTGGATCATGTCGGTGATGGACGCGGCGGCGCTGATGACGGCGACAAAATCGCCAACGGCACCGTCGTGACGGTGTTCGTCTCCAACATGACGTTCCTGGAGCCGGTCAGGGTCGGCGACGCAATCTGCTGCTACACCGACGTGAGCGCGATCGGCGAGACCTCAATCACGCTGGGTGCTGCGGCAGGGCCAGGGCGACCGGATCAAGGTCACGAACGCCGAGTTCAAGTTCGTCGCCTTGAACGACAATGGTTGCCCCCGGCCCATGCTCGCATAGTTCACGAACCATGTCGTTGATTCGACAGGACTCAGTGAAGTCAATTCCCGTAAATCAAACAAACTGGAGTACACCCTGATGTTAAGTCAGCAGGATATGGAAGATTTCATGAATGTCGAAGCCGTTCTGAATGACCAGGATCAGGACGCCGCTAAACCTGAGAAGCCGTCCAGCACAATCCAGGGCGGCACCAGTGCCGGTGACGAGGTGCGGACCGTGCCCGACCTGCAGCGTATGCAACAGGGCTATCTCCAAGAAGGTATGCGGAGCCTGCTGTCGACCGGCGATCAAGTCTCCGAACTGTTGGCACAGGTCACCAGGCGATCATGAGTCTGGGTCGTTTCGCGACCGGGAAGCGGGCCACAGCCTCTACAGCACCTGAAGCCTCGTTGGCTCGAGTACCTTCTGCCGGTTGATGCGGGAACCAATCCCGAGATCTTACGCTGGCGAACCCTGATGGTCGGCGAGCAGTTGCACGACACCGCCGCGTCCAAGCAGGCGGCTTCGGTGGCGGCGATCATCCCCACTCGGGATTCAATGTATCCGTCATCGGCACCCCACCTTGCGGCGAAGGTTGGAACACGTGAGGATGGGCGGCAACAAGGGTTGGGGTAATCAGGTGATCTGTGCAGCGCGTTCGGCCTTCCAGGCCCAGGGGAGCAGGCGGTCGAGGTTGTTGGCCTTCACCGCACCGGACGCCATGCATTCGAGCACATCGGTGAGGTAGATGACGGGATCGACGTCGTTGAGCCGCGCGGTCTGGATCAGCGAGGTGAAGATGGCCCAGGAGCGCGCGCCGGCATCCGATCCGGCAAACAAGCTGTTCCGGCGCACGGTGGCCACGACACGATGACGCCGCTCGATGCTGTTGTTATCGAGCTCGACGCGCCCGTCCTCGAGGAACACGCACAGACCGTCCCAGTGCTTGAGCAGGTAGCGCATCGCCTTGGCGACCGGCATCTTGCCGGAGACCCGGCCAAGCTGCTCGTCGAGATAGACTTTCAGCGCCGCCACCACGGGCTTGCTCTGCTCCTGGCGCACCGCCTTGCGCACCTCGGCCGGTTGGCCGCGGATGGTGTCCTCGATGCGGTACAGCTCGGCGATGCGGCGCAGCACTTCCCCGGCGACCGGCGAGCCGGAGGACTGATGGAGATCAAGGAAGTCCCGCCGGCCGTGCGCCCAACAGTAGGCGAGCGTCACCGCGCCGACTTCGGCGGTGGCGGCCTCCTCCTTGCCGATCAGCCGCTTGAAGCCGCCCCAGCCGTCCACCTGCAGAACGCCGCTGTAGCCGGCGAGCACCTCCACGGCCCGGGCGTAGACGCGGTCCTCGGTGTAGACGTAGGCGACCGCCGGTGGCCTCTCGCCCTGCCAGGGCGCGTCGTCGCGGGCCAGACCCCACAGGTATCCCGTCCGGGCCGCCTTCCTGCCCTTTGCCGAGGCGGCCCGTTGATCCAGCACCGGCAGGTAAGTGTCATCGGCGAACAGCTTGGGCGAAGCCAGCACGTCGGCGAGCAGCCGCTCCCACAGCGGCATCAGCCACCACGCCGTACGCCCGAGCCAGTCGGCCGGGGTCTGACGATCGAGCCTGACCCCGTCGCGGGCGAAGATCTGGCACTGC
>JASLBJ010000216.1 GCA_030146725.1 Sphingomicrobium sp.
GGAAAGCCGGCCGGTCTCGCCGAGCCCGGCGCCGAGGCCCGCAAGCACCTTTTCGTTGAAGATCGGGAGAGGCACCCGGCCGCGGCCCGAATACACCACGAGCCGGACCGAATTGGAGCCGATATCGATGACCGCGACCGGCCGCTGGCGGGGCACTTGCCCTAGCGGCCGCGGTCGAAGCGCAGCTTGGGCACCCGGCGGCCCTTCTTGAGCGCTTGGCCGCGCCCCGACAGCGAGGTGTTGGTCATGAAATACTGGTGCAGGTTGAACGCCTCGCCCGGCTTGGGCGCAAGGCGCTGGTATGTGCCGTCCGGGGTCAGCCGCCAGCTCTGCTCATTGTCGATGAGATTGGCGACCATTACCTGATCGAGCAACTGCGCGTGCACCGTCGGATTCTCGATCGGCAGCATATATTCGATCCGCCGGTCGAGGTTGCGCGGCATCCAGTCGGCCGAGCTGATGTAGACGCGCGCTTGCGGGTGGGGAAGTTCATGCCCGTTGGCAAAGCACCACAGCCTCGCATGTTCCAGGAAGCGGCCGACGATCGACTTGACGTGAATGTTCTCCGACAGTCCGGGGACTCCCGGGCGCAGGCAGCAGATGCCGCGGATGACAAGGTGGATGGGCACGCCGGCATTGCTGGCGTCGTAGAGCTTCTCGATCACGATCGGGTCGACCAGCGAATTCATCTTGGCCCAGATGCCCGACGGCTGACCGGACTGGGCGGCCTGCAGCTCGACATCAATCAGCCGAAGCAGCTCGGCCCGCATCTGGTGCGGCGACATAACGAGGTGGCGCAGCGTCCTCGGCTCGAGATAGCCGGTGATATAGTTGAACAATTTGGCCGCATCGCGCCCGATCTTGGGATCGGCGGTAAAGTAGCTGAGGTCGGTGTAGATGCGCGCCGATACCGGGTGATAATTGCCAGTGCCGAAGTGGCAGTAGGTGCGGTAGCCCTTCTCCTCGCGGCGGATGACCATCGATACCTTGGCATGGGTCTTCCAGTCGATGAAGCCGTAGACCACCTGCACGCCCGCGCGTTCGAGCGCATTGGCCCACAGCAGGTTCTGCTCCTCGTCGAAGCGGGCTTTCAATTCGATCACCGCAGTGACCGATTTGCCGGCCTCGGCAGCATCGATCAGGGCCTTGATGATCGAGGACTGTTTACCGGCGCGATAAAGCGTCTGTTTGATTGCGACCACGTCGGGGTCGGCAGCCGCCTGCTGGACGAATTCGACCACCACTTCGAAACTTTCGTAGGGATGGTGGACGAGGATATCCTTGTCGCGGATCGCCGCAAAGCAGTCGCCGCCATGCTCGCGGATGCGCTCGGGAAAGCGCCGATCAAAGGGCGGGAACTTGAGCTCGGGCCGGTCCTCGTCGACGAGGATCGCAAGCTCGGCCATGCCGAGGAAGCCCTGCTTGTCCGACACGATCGCGCTTGCCGCGTCGAGTCCGTCCCTCACGACCTGGACGAGGCTCTCGGCCATCCCCGGTTCGAGCTCTAACCTGACCACCCGTCCGCGGCGCCGGCGCTTGATCGCAGTGCGGAAGTAGCGGACCAGGTCCTCGGCTTCCTCCTCGAGCTCGATGTCGCTGTCTCGAAGCACTCGGAAAGCGCCGCCGCGAAGTACCTCGTAGCGCGGGAAGAGGTAGTCGGTCTTGCGCCGGATCAGTGTCTCGAGCGCGATATAGCGCGACTGCGCGCCGGGCAGGCGGATGAAGCGCGGCAATGCGACCGGCAGCATCAGCAGCTCGCGGATCGGCGGAGTGCGGCCGCGGCGGATTTCGAAGATCAGCGACGATCCGCGGTTCGGGATGAACGGGAACGGGTGCGCGGGGTCGATCGCCTGCGGGGTCAGCAGCGGAAAGATCTGCTCGCGAAAATGCTTGTCGAGCCAGGCTTCGGACTCGGTGTCGATCGGCTCGGCACCGACGACGATCATGCCCGCTTCACCAAGGGCGACGCGAACGTCGTCCCACACCTGTTGCTGGCTGGCTACCAGCAAATCGGCCTCGATCGTGATCGCGGTCAGCTGCTGTGTCGGGGTGAGACCGTCGACCGAGCGTTCCTCGACGCCGAGCATCTGGTGCGCCTTGAGGCCGGCCACGCGGACCATGAAGAATTCGTCGAGATTATTAGCCGATATCGAAAGAAAGCGGAGCCGCTCGAGCAGGGGATGGCGCGGGTTGCACGCTTCCTCGAGCACGCGGCGGTTGAACGCTAGCCAGCTCAGTTCGCGGTTGAAGTAGCGCGGGCCGATTGGCGCGGGCGCGCGCTGCCGGTTGCGCGCGGGAGTTGCTGGGGGCGGTGGGCCGTCCTGTTCGGCTTCGGCCGGGCCTTGCGGTTTACCAAGGTTGTCCATCAAGCGTCCGTCTGCTTGACCAACGCGGCGGCCGTCAATGGCTTGCCTGGTGAGGCAGAGCGGGTTGGCAGTTGTGACCGCTTCGCGACTCTTGCTATGTTGCCGCGAGCCGCTGGCTCAGGCGCAGCGTTCGCAAGGAGGATCGAAATTGGCCAAGGCAAAGACGGACAGCGGCAAGCCGGACGCCGGCAAGACGCGTGCTGGTAAGGCTGCTGGCGGGAAGACTGTCGGCGCCAAGGTCGGCAAGAAGAGCGAAGCCAAGACTTCGAAGCGCGAGGGCGACGCTGCTCCGAAGGCCAAGGTAAAGCCGGCCAAGGTGAAGGCGGGCAAGGTGAAGCCCGATAAGTCGAAACCGCTAAAGGCCAAATCCGCCAAGACGGGGCCTGCTCGGTCGAGCGTGACGGCAGCCGAGGTCGTTCGACAGGCGAAGGAGAAAGCGAGCGCACTCGCCAACAACCCGGCAGTGGCCGAAGTGGTTGCGGCTACGCTCGTCGCGGCAGCCGCGGCGCTAAAGAATCCCGAAAAAGCGCGCCGCATGGCGGCCGATGCCGCCGACGAGATCGGCATTGCGAGCAAAGGGGCTGCAGGCCGGGGCGGCGCGTTCTGGCAGTTGGCGATGGACGTTGCACGGCGAAGCATGGATGCGCTTGGCAGTGAGGGCTCGGTGTCGAAAACGGGTGGCAAGCGAAGCGAGAAGTAAGGGCCAGGCCCGGGTCCGCTTGCCCTATTGCTTCAGGATGGACCGGCGCAGCAGGGGCTGCCCGGTCGATGCGTTCAGGTCGGGCCTAGCGCGACAGGGTGCGCGGCGCCGAGACGATCCGCCACTGGGTTACGTCCGTCGCTGCTTCCTGCGGCTGCGTCTTCGCGGGGCCGGACAGGCGCAGCGGCGTCGAGCGCGGTGCTCCGCCGAAGGCGAAATGGCTGTGGTCGCCCTCGTCGAGCGATTCGATCAGATGGTAGCCGGCGGCACGGTAGGCCGCGGCGATGTCGGCATGGCGCACGCCGGCACGGCGCGCGATGTCAATCGCGCGGCCGCGCATATGATAGCTGTTGCGCGCTCCGCCCACGCGCCGGTTACGCTCGGGCGAGCGCAACGTGCTGGTCACTCGGCCCCATTTGGAGCCGACGTTTACAACCGAACTGATGTTGAGCGGCGCTGAACTGATCCGGCTGACGCCTGTCGATACGCTGATTGCCGGCGAACTGCTTCCGCCGATCGAGCGAACGCCGAAATCGGTCGACTGCGCCGATGCACCAGCCGCACCGAGCAGCAGCACCGTACCTGCGATGTACCGAATCATTGCCCGAGCCCCCAAAGCCTGGAGGCTCGATATCACAGTGCGAGAACTATCTGAACCCGTTAATTGAGGGTTATCGGCAAGTTGCGTCGCGACTTGCCCACGGCGTCGTTCATGTGGTGCTTGCCTCTTTACGCGGTGGGTCTGCCGGGCCGCGCTCTATTTGCTGGTTACCACCAGCTCGGTGCGGCGGTTCTCGAACTGGCCCTGGGGGTTGGCGTTCGAATCGCGCGGGTTGAGCTCGCCGCCGGTCGCAGCCTCGAGCCGGCCGGCCTGGACTCCGGCAGCAGCGAGGGCCGCAACGACTGCCTGGGCGCGCTGCTGGCCAAGCTGGGCATTGGTGCCATCGTCGCCGCGCGCATCGGCGTAGCCGGTGATCCGGACCCGGGCGTTCGGATGCGCCTGGAGCACCTGCGCGACCTGCGACAACGTCTGCTGATCCTCGTTGCGGATCGCGGACGAGCCGGTGTCGAAGTTCAACCGGTCGAAGGTAAAGGTACGCGGCGCCGCTTCAGGCGAGGCAAGATAGGCCTGTAGCGCCGGGAGCATCATGCCCGTGGCCGCTTGCTCGTCGGTAATCGGAAGTACCGGCCCACTCGGAACCGGCGCGGCATCGGTCATGGGCCGCGTTTCTTCCCTGCTGCACTGGCTGAGACCCCAGAGAAGCAATGCGAGAAGGCCCAGGCCGAGCAGCGCCGGCCACAGCCAGCTCTTGCCGCCTGCCGCCGCCAGAGGGGTCGCGGCACCGGTCCCGGATGCCGCGCTGCCGGCCGCGGCGGGCGCGAGCGCATCCTGGTCGAGATGGACATGCTCGTCGACCCGCGTGACATGCTCGAACCGAACTCGCGCGTTGGTGCCGCTGGCGGGATCTGCGACGGTGAAGCCGTCATCCATGACGGTCTGGACCGTGCCTAGCTGCCGGCCGTCCTGCGTCATCACCGCCATTCCGGGCACAATGCGCGATCTGTCCATCAACCATTTCCTCAGTCGCTAGCGAGCGGTGCCAACGATCCGGGCCTCGGCGACGTTCCTCGGACCGGCCGCCGGAGCGCAGAGCGATCACTCGGCAAGCAATGGCGCCGACTCCAGCTGTCAGGCGATGGTTTCGAGCAGGCCTTCGAACAGGCGGCGGCCGTCGGTTGCGCCGTGCGCGGGTTCGAATGCCCGCTCGGGGTGTGGCATCAGCCCGAGCACATTGCCGGCGTCGTTGACGATCCCCGCGATTCCGCGCGCCGAGCCGTTGACCGCCTCGCCATAGCGGAAGGCGACGCGGCCCTCGCCTTCGAGCCGGTCGAGCGTCGCCTCGTCGGCCTGGTAATTGCCGTCGTGGTGGGCGACGGGCACGCGGATCGTCTCGCCGGCCTGATAGCGGCTCGTGAACAGGGTACGGTCGTTCTCGACGCCCAGGGACACCGGCCGGCAGACGAAATTGAGCCCCGAGTTGCGCATCAGCGCGCCCGGCAGGAGCCCGGCTTCGGTCAACACCTGGAAGCCGTTGCAGACGCCAAGCACCGGCACTCCGCGGCCGGCGGCGTCGATCACCGCCCGCATGATCGGCGAGCGCGCGGCCATTGCGCCCGACCGCAGATAATCGCCGTAGGAAAAGCCGCCGGGGATCGCGATCAGGCGGGTGCCGTCGGGCAAGTCGCCGTCGCGATGCCAGACCATTGCCGGAGCCCGGCCGGTGACCGTCGCGATCGCCACCGCCAGGTCGCGGTCGCAATTGGAGCCCGGGAAGACGACGACCGCGCTGCTCATCGCGGCGGCCCCTCCTGCTCGATGCGGTCGTCCTGCTCGATGCGGAAGTTCTCGATCACCGTATTGGCGAGCAGCTTGCGGCACATTGCTTCGATGTCGGCGACCGGAGTCCCGTCCGCAAGATCGAGCTCGATCATCTTGCCCGCGCGAACATCCTTTACGCCGGCGAAGCCAAGGCCTTCGAGCGCGTGGTGAATGGCCTTGCCCTGCGGGTCGAGGACGCCGGGCTTCAGAGTGACGAAAACGCGTGCTTTCATGAGGCGCCTGCCGCTTGCCGCTGGAAGGCGCCGCTATGGCGGGCAGCGCCTGGCGCAGCAAGCTTTACCGTCCCGGGGCTTGGGTGCGGTGGTGGCAGGCGCTACATCCGCGGCGATGAGCCCGCTGCCGCCCTTTGCCGAGCTGCTTCGCCTGCGTCCCGAAGGCGCAGGCGAGGGTGGGAGCGAGGGTGAAGGCGGAGGCGGGGGCGATGAGCAGCGGCTGGTGATGCCGTTTCACGCGGACGTGGTCGGCCGCCCAGGCTTCCTGCATGGCGGGGCAATCGCCGGCCTGCTCGAGTTTGCGGCGTTCAACAGCCTTGCGGCGGCGCTTGGTGATCCGGCGATCCGGACCAAGCCGATCAGCGTCACGGTCGATTATCTGCGCGGCGGCACCGACCACGACACGTTCGCCTGCGGCACCATCCTGCGGCTCGGCAGCCGGATTGCGAACGTTTCCGCCACCGCATGGCAAGGCGAGCGCTCGAGCCCGATCGCGAGCGCGCGAATCAACTTCCTGCTCGAGCGGTCCAGCGGCGGGGATTAGTGCCAGTCGGCGTCGGCGACCGGATCGAGTTCACGCGCGGCAATCCTGATGTCTTCGAGATCGACCGCCGAATCGAACGGGTCCTCGTCGAGCTCGGTCACCCGCTTGAGCCGCTTCTGCCAGCGATGGAGTGCCTCCACGTAGGGCAGGAACGGCAGCCTCATCATCGCGCCGCTGGGCAGCACTTCGACGTCGGCGATGCCCATGTTGAGCCACTTGCCGTTGTGCCAGTCGGTCATGTCGACCGCAGGGAACAGGCACACGCCGTGGAGGTCGACTCCGCGCTCGACGGCGACGAGGCTTTCGGTAACGACGTCGTTGAGCCAGTCGGGACGCCCACCCTCGAGGCCCGAGGTCTCGGCGATGATGCACGGCCGCTGGTACTTCTTCCAGGCCTCCTCGACCAGGTCGGCAAGCGGACGGATCCGGTCGTCGCCGGGCTCGAGCGGAGTGTTCGGCTTGCCGCCGCCCTGATACTCCATCTGGCCGAAGCTGTAATTGTTGAAGCCGAGGATATCGATGATCTCGGGACTGCCGCCAAGCTCCGGCTGCCTAACGCCCGAGAGGATGTCCCATGCAATGTAGGCGTCTTCGTAGGATTCCTGGTGCGCTGCCTCAGCGAGGTCGGGGCGGTCGCGCGGTGGAACGACCCAGATCAACGGGTCGATGTGGACCATCCGCGCGTCGGGAAAGTCGGCGCGGATCGCATTGACCGCGGCAATGTCGGCCGCGGCGAGCGCGGTCGAGAAGCGGCGGCGGGTGTCGGCATCCTTGCCGAACGGCGCGCACCACGCCCATTCGCCGCCCATGTAGCCCCAGAACGTCGGCTCGTTCATTGGCGTGAAGCACAACGGCCCGTGATGCGCGCGTGTCGCGACGTAGCGTGCGGCGGCCTTCGCATAAGCGGCAAAGCGGGGGGCGAACGCTTCGCTGAACGGGTCGACGCCGTCGGGATAGCCGTAGTGGCACAGATCCCAGATCGGCAGCACCTTGTGGCGCCGCTGGGCGTCGATGAACGGGTCGATCGGGGAGAAGTCGTACTCGCCGTTCCCCCGGTCGATCAGCGGCCACGGAATGCCTTCGCGCGCTACCCCGATGCCCAATGAGGCGAGCATCGCATAATCCTCGTCGGCGTGGGCGTAGTGCCGCAGCTCGTCGTTGAGATCGCGGCGGCCGGTCTTGCCCCAATCGAAGGTCGAGCATTCGAAGCCGGAAAGGAAGAATGTCGGGAAGATGCCTGGAGCCATGCCCTCACTACGCTTGTGGCGGGTGGATGTTGCGTGGCCTCGCATGGGATCGGGCCACGGCCTGGCGGCCGCGGCTTGCATGGGATCGGGCCCCGGCCTGGCGGTCGCGGCTTGCATGGGTCGGGGACGCCGCCTAGCGGATTGGGCACACTTAACCAGCAGGTGCTTTCGATGACCAATCCGATCTCCACCAGAAGGCACGGCGACGTGCTGATCGTCACGTCCAACAATCCGCCGGTCAATGCGCTTGGCGCGGCGGTCCGCCAGGGGTTGGTGGCTGCGATCGAGGAGGCGGAAGGCGACGACTCGGTCAAGGCCGTGGTCATCGCGTGCGAAGGCCAGACCTTTTTCGCGGGCGCGGACATCACCGAGTTCGGCAAGCCGCCGGTGATGCCGTGGCTGCCGACGGTGGTCGACACGATCGAGAATTGTTCGAAGCCGGTGGTGGCGGCGATCCACGGGACGGCGCTCGGCGGCGGGCTCGAGGTCGCGCTTGGCTGTCATTACCGGGTCGCGGTGGCGGATGCGAAGCTTGGCGTGCCCGAGGTCAAGCTTGGGCTGTTGCCGGGGGCTGGCGGGACTCAGCGGCTGCCGCGGGTTGCGGGGGTCGAGCGGGCGCTCGAGATGTGCACCAGCGGTACGCCGATCGGGGCTCGCCAGGCCTATGAGGCCGGGCTGATCGACCGCATCGTCGAAGGCGACCTGGTGCCGCACGCCGTTGCCTATGCCGAGGAGGTGCGCGAGGTGCGGCCGTTGCGCAAATCGTCCGAGCTCGACGACAAGCTTGCCGAAGCGCGGGCCAATCCGGGCCTGTTCGACGAGTTCCGCAAGGCCAATGCGCGGCGGTTGCGCGGCTTCGAGGCGC
>JASLBJ010000218.1 GCA_030146725.1 Sphingomicrobium sp.
GGCCATTCGGCACGGATCGTCGGCGATCTCGTTGCGCTGCTGGTGCTTCTGAAGGGCCTGCCGCTCGCTTATGCCAAGGACCTGCAGAACGACAAGCCGCCGCTATTCGATGCGCACGACCTGCTGATGGTCTCGCTTGCGGCCAGCGCAGGCATGATCGAGGACCTCGAGTTCCGGCCCGAGCGGATGCGGGCGGCGGCAGCGGCGGGTTACTCGACGGCCACCGACCTTGCCGACTGGCTGGTTGCGAGCGCCGGCGTGCCGTTCCGCGAGGCGCATCATATCGCGGGACAAGCCGTGGCGGCGGCCGAGCGGAACGGGGTCGGGCTGGACGAACTCGGGCTTGCCGACCTGCAGGCGATCGATCGGCGGATCGGTGCCGCGGCGCTCGACTGCCTGAGTGTCGAGCATTCGGTAGCCGCACGGACCTCGGCTGGCGGAACTTCGCCGCAGCGGGTAATCGAGGCCGTCGCCGCCGCTCGGAGCGCGCGCCGGAGCCAAGCATGAAGTCTGCTCGCCTTTGCCTGTTCGGAGCGATCGCGCTCACCGCAGCCTGCGGACGCGTGACCGAGCTCCGCCCACCCAAGGGCCAGTCGCTCCCCGTCAAACCCCTCCTCGCGAAAGCCACTCCGACCGCCGAGCAGTTGCTGACATTCCCGACCTATGCCCGGCCCGACCGGGTCGACGAACTGGTGAGACGCTCCGAGCCGCGCCGGCCGGACCGCTTCGATCTTCCGCCGCCCGATGGCGGGCTTGCCCCAGTGCTTCCCGAAACCGATGAGCCGAGCTCGTCCGAACAGAAGGGCCCAGTCGACCCGCAATGACCCAACGCCTGCGCAAAGCCGTCTTCCCCGTCGCCGGTCTCGGCACCCGCCTGCTTCCCGCGACCAAGGCGATTCCAAAGGAATTGCTGACCGTCGTCGATCGGCCGCTGATCCAATATGCAATCGACGAGGCGCGCGAGGCCGGGATCGAGCAGATGATCCTGGTCACCGGCCGCGGCAAGTCCGCGCTTGTCGACTATTTCGACATGCCGTTCGAGCTCGAGGCGACGATGAAGGCAGCAGGCAAGAGCCTTGCTCCGCTGGAAAGCTCGCGCGCCGACTTCGGAGAGATCGTGTCGGTCCGCCAGCAGCAGCCGCTCGGCCTTGGCCACGCCGTCTGGTGCGCGCGCGACATCGTCGGCGACGAGCCCTTCGCCGTGCTGCTGCCCGACGACCTGATGGCTGGCAAGCCCGGCGCGCTCAAGCAGATGGTCGATGCTTGGAACGACGTCGGCGGCAACATGCTGTGTGCCGAGGAAGTGCCCGCCGAGCGGACCGGCAGCTATGGGATCATCACGCCAGGTTTGGTCGAGGGCAAGCTGACCCAGGTGCGCGGGCTGGTCGAGAAGCCGGCGCCGGACGTCGCTCCGTCGCGGCTGGGCGTGATCGGCCGCTACATTCTCCAGCCCGAGGTGATGCGCGTTCTCGACTCGGGCGAGAAAGGTGCCGGCGGCGAGATCCAGCTGACGGACGCCATGGCGCAGCTGATCGGCCGCCAGCCGTTCCACGCCGTAACCGTCGATGCGGTGCGGCACGACTGCGGCGACAAGGCCGGTTACGTGATTGCCAATCTAGCGCTCGCGTTGGAGCGGGAGGAGCTCTCGCCGGCGATCCGGAACTATCTTTCGACGCTCTAGCGCTTACGGCTCCAGTTCGATGTCCCAGTAGAGATAGTCCCGCCAGCTATCGTGGAGGTAGTTTGGCGGGAAGCGCTTGCCATGGTCCTGCAGCTGCCAGCTGGTTGGGCGGATCGGCTCGCGCTCGATATGCATCCCCGCCTGGCGCGGGGTGCGACCGCCTTTCCTCAGGTTGCACGGCGCGCAGGCGGTGGCGACATTCTCCCACGTGGTGCGCCCCCCCTGGGCGCGCGGGATCACGTGGTCGAAGGTCAGCTCGCGATGGCTGCCGCAATAGACGCAAGCGAAGCGGTCGCGAAGGAACAGGTTAAAGCGGGTGAAGGCGGGATATTCGTTCGGCCGGACGAATTGGCGAAGTGCGATCACCGACGGCAGCTTGAGCGCCCGGGTCGGTGAGTGAACCTCGCGGTCGTAGTGAGCGACGACATCGACCCGCTCGAGGAACATCGCCTTGACCGAGGTCTGCCACGGCCACAGCGAAAGGGGGTAGTAGGACAGCGGGGTGTAGTCGGCGTTGAGCACCAGCGCCGGGCAGCTGTCGGGATGGCGGATGAGTTCCGAATGATACACGGACGCGCGGCCTTTCGTTCGGTGGTCCGAACTGCAGCTCCCCGGCCCCCGTCGCACGCAAGGTGGAGAGGGCGGCGCGGCCCATCTTCCCTTGTGACACACCGGATGCCAAGCCGGCGTGACAGGATGATGAATCGAAGATTGAACGATAGCCGTCAAGAGGCTGGTGATCGTGGCCGGCATTTGCCCGGTTCGATCCGATGACGACCACCCGCTTTGCGCCGTCCCCGACCGGCCGGCTGCATCTCGGCCATGCGTATAGCGCGGTGACCGGCCGGCGGCTGGCGAGCGAGGGCCGGTTCCTGCTGCGGATCGAGGATCTCGATCCGTCGCGCAGCCGGCCCGCGTTCGTTGCGGGGATCATCGAGGATCTGCGCTGGCTCGGGCTGGCCTGGGACGAGCCGGTACTGGTCCAGTCGGAGCGTGCGGCGGTGTACGCAAAGGCGCTTGGGTCGTTGCGCGAGACGGGCCTCGTCTATCCCTGTTTCTGCACGCGCGCAGACATTGCGGCGGCGCTCAGCGCTCCGCACGGCAGTTTGTCGGGCTATCCGGGAACCTGTCGCGGGTTGCCGGATGATCCCCAGCTGCGGGAACGCCGTCCACACAGCTGGCGGCTCGACAGCGCCCGCGCGCTTGGCTTGGTCGGAGTGCCCGGCTGGACCGAGTCCGACGGCCACCGCCTCGCTGCCGCGGCAACCGACCTCGGCGACGAGATCCTTGCGCGCAAGGATGCGCCGGCAGCCTACCATCTTGCCTGCGTCGTCGACGATGCGGCGAGCGGGGTGACGATGGTCGTGCGCGGTGTCGACCTCAGGGCCTCGACGCCGATCCAGCGGCTGCTGCAGATGCTGCTCGGCCTGCCCGAGCCGCGCTACCATCACCATGAGCTGGTCGCTTTTGCCGATGGGCGCCGCCTGGCCAAGCGCGACCGGGCGCCGACCCTCGAGGCAATGCGCGCCCTGGGGGTGGACGGAGGGGCGCTGGCGAAAGAGCTGGCTACCGGCTTTCTCCCATCTGGATTTCGACTTGGCGATGCCTAGATAGGCTTCATGTCCGCGATCCTCATCATCCTTCTCCTCGTCGCCATGGCGGCAACCGCTTATGTCCTCGTCCGCGGGGTGATGGCGATGGCGTCGGGCAAGGACGTCACCGGCCAGGCGCAGCAGGACTGGATGCGCAAGCGCGTGCTGTTCCAGGCCGTTGCGATCGTGATCGTCGCACTGATCCTGGTCGTCGCCGGTTCCGGGAGCTGATGGCCGAACGCTGATGGTGCGGCTCAACCGGATCTACACTCGGACCGGGGATGCCGGCGACACCGGCTTGGCCGACGGGTCACGGATTGCCAAGGACCACCCAAGAGCGCAGGCGATCGGCGACGTCGACGAGGCCAATAGCGCGATTGGCATGGCGATGCTGCACATCGCCGGTGACGGTGCGAGCACCATGTGCCGTGCGCTGCAAAACGAGCTGTTCGACCTTGGTGCCGACCTTGCGACGCCCGGAAAAGACTTTGTTCCCAACGAGATAACCCTGCGGATCGTGCAGGGGCAGATCGATCGGCTTGAAGCCGAGATCGACGCCATGAACGAGGAGCTGGAGCCGCTCAAGAGCTTCATCCTGCCCGGCGGTAGAGCCGGATCGGCGCACCTCCACCTTGCGCGGGCGATCGTCCGGCGGGCTGAGCGGAGTGCGGTTGCGGCGGCGCGCGAAGTGCCGCTCAACCCGCTCGCCTTGACCTATCTCAATCGGTTGTCCGACCATCTCTTCGTGCTTGCGCGCTTTGTCGCCCGCACCGAAGGCGGCGATATCCTGTGGAAGCCAGGCGCGACGCGCTGAGGAGGAGGCAAGCAATGGCACTGACCGCGATTGCACTTAATTGCAGCCTCAAGCGCAGCGGCGGCGAGCAGTCGTCGACCGATGCGATGATCGGGCTGGTCGTATCCGAGCTCAACAGGCACGGGGTCGCCTTTGCCGAGACGATCCGCATCGCCGACCATGACGTGAAGCCTGGAGTTTCCTCGGACGAGGGCGAGGGCGATGCGTGGCCGGATATCCGCCGCCGGATCCTCGCCGCCGATATCCTGATTTTCGGAACGCCGATCTGGCTTGGGCAGACGTCGAGCGTCGCCAAGCGCGTGCTCGAGCGGATGGACGCGTTCCTCGGCGAGACCGACGAGGCGGGCCGGATGCCGAGCTTCGGCAAGGTCGCGGTTGCCGCCATCGTCGGCAATGAGGACGGCGCGCATAATGTCACCGCCGACCTGTTCCAGGCGCTCAACGATACCGGCTGGACAATCCCTGCAAGCGGGTCGAGCTATTGGGTCGGCGAGGCGATGCACAAGACCGATTTCCGCGACCTGCCGCAGGTGCCCGATGTGGTCCGGCAGGGTGCAGCGATGCTGGCGTCCAACGCCGCGCATCTCGCGGGGCTGCTCAAGGCGCAGGCCTACCCGGGCGTCCCGGCGGCCAAGTGAACGCGGCGGCGCCCGTGACGCGCCAGGCGCTTGATCCGGAGGCGCTGGGCCGGCGGCTTACGGCGACCCGGCGGCTGACGCTGGAACTTGGTGCGCCGCTTTCGGATGCCGATGCGACGATCCAGCCGAACCCCGACGCGTCGCCGGCGAAATGGCATCTGGCGCACACGACGTGGTTCTTCGAGACGTTCGTGCTGCGCGACCATGTGCCCGGGCATCGGCCCTTCGACGAGCGCTTCGCGTTCCTGTTCAACAGCTATTACGAGGGCGAAGGCGAGCGGCACCCACGTGGCCGGCGGGGGATGATCAGCCGGCCGTCGCTGGACGAGGTGCGGGCGTGGCGCGGCCATGTCGATGCGGCGCTCGAGCGGGCGATGCCGGACTTGCCGCCAGCCGCGCTCGAGCTCGTCGAGCTCGGGATCAATCACGAGCAGCAGCACCAGGAGCTGTTCCTGACCGACATCCTCGCGACCTTCGCCGAGAACCCGGTCGAGCCGGCGTATGCGGAACTCGCCGCCGTTGCCGGCGGGCCGGCAGCGGACGGGTGGGTCGAGGGACGCTCGGGGATCGTCGAAATCGGCGCGGGCGCCGGGTTCGCGTTCGATTGCGAGCGGCCGCGGCACCAGGCCTTGCTTCACCCGCACGCGATCGCTGCCGCGCCTGTCACCAATCGCGAGTGGGCCGAGTTCATCGCCGATGGCGGATATGCGACGCCGACGCTGTGGCTGTCGGAAGGATGGGACTGGGTGCGGCGCGAGGGCATTGCGGCGCCGCTCTACTGGCGGGGCGGAGGCGAGGCGTTCACGCTTGCCGGGCGGGGCGCGATCGATCCCCAAGCGCCGGTTGCCCATGTCAGTTTCTACGAGGCCGACGCGTTCGCGCACTGGGCAGGCAACAGGCTGCCGACCGAGACCGAGTGGGAGGATCACGCGGCGACTGCCGATCCGACCGCGGGCAATCAGCTCGATTGCGCCGGCGCTGTCACCCCGACGCCGGGCGGCGGGCTGTTCGGCGATATCTGGAACTGGACCCGTTCGGGGTTCGATCCCTATCCGGGCTTTGCCGCTGCCGAAGGCGCGGTCGGCGAGTATAATGGCAAGTTCATGTGCGGGCAGTTCGTGCTGAAAGGGGCAAGCTGCGCGACCCCGCGCGGGCACAGCCGGGCGTCGTACCGCAATTTCTTTCCGCCGGCCGCGCGCTGGCAGTTCAGCGGAGTCCGTCTTGCCCGTGACGTCTGAGCCGCCTCAGCCTTCTCAGCCACCTCAGCGGCACGCGCCGTCAGGCTCGCCTGAATCGCCAGACGCGGCGTTCCGCGCCGACGTGCTCGCCGGGCTTGCCGCGGCTATTCCGGCGGTTCCCGCGCGCTGGCTTTACGACCGCACGGGTTCGGAGCTGTTCGACTCGATCACCCGGCTGCCGTCCTACTATCCGACGCGGGTCGAGACCGCGCTGCTGACGGCGATCATGCCGGAGATTGCGCGAACCGTGCCCAAGGACCTGGCAGTGGTCGAGTTCGGCGCGGGATCGGCGACCAAGACCCCGTTATTGCTCGAGGCGATCCGGCCGGCCGCTTATGTGCCGGTGGACATCTCGGGCGATTATCTGGAGGAAAGTGCGGCAGCGCTCGACGGCGACTTTCCGGCGCTTCGGGTGCTGCCAGTGGTGGCCGATTTCGTCCATTCGTTCGCGCTTCCGGAAGGGATTGCGAGCATGCCCAAGCTGGGGTTCTTCCCGGGCTCGACGATCGGCAATTTCGTGCCCCGCACCGCGACCGACCTGCTACGCCACTTCCGCGAATTGCTTGGCACCGGGGCGTTGTTGCTGATCGGGATGGACCGGGTGAAGCCGGTCGAGCGGCTGATCGCGGCTTACGACGACCCCCAGGGCGTGACCGCGCGGTTCAACATCAACCTGCTCGAGCGGATCAATCGCGAACTGGACGGGACGATCCCGGTCGAGGCGTTCAGGCATGAGGCGCGGTGGAACGACATATTGAGCCGGATCGAGATGCACCTGGTGGCGAAACGGGACGTCGAGTTCACCGTTGGGGGCCAAGCCTTCGAGTTTGCGGCAGGATCGTCGATCCATAGCGAGAACAGCCACAAATATGGGCGCCGGGGCGCGCGGCTGCTGCTGCTCGCGGGGGGGTGGACGCCGCTGGCCGAGTGGAGCGACGAGGCGGGGGATTTCGCGCTGATCCTGGCGGAAGCGCAGCCCAACCGGGCGGCGCCCTGACGGCTGCTAACGCCGCTGCTTGAGCATCCCGTCTACGCGCCGCCATTTACCGAACGGGAGGGCGCGAG
>JASLBJ010000023.1 GCA_030146725.1 Sphingomicrobium sp.
GCGGTGGCGCTGGCCGAGGCCGACCCAGCAGATGCGCGCGGGGAGGCCTTGGAACGCAATCCGCTCGCGCGCCAGGTCGAGCCAGCGGTGGAGGTGTGGATCGTCGGGGATGAGTTCTTTCACGCGCTGGTCGGTGCGGTAGATGTCTTCGGGGTCGCCGCTCAGCGCGACCCAGCGGAACGGGCCGATGCCGCGGCAGAACAATGGGCGGACATAGGCGGGGACAAAGCCGGGGAAGTCGAACGCGTGGGCAACGCCGGTGTCCTTGGCTTCCTGGCGGATGTTGTTGCCATAGTCGAAGGTGGGGACGCCCATGTCCTTGAACGACAGCATCGCCTCGACGTGGCGGGCGATCGAGATGTGGGCGGCCTGCGCGACGGCGGCGGGGTCGCGCTCGCGCATCTCCTGCCACTTGGCGACGGACCAGCCGATCGGGCAATAGCCGTTGGCGGGGTCGTGGGCGCTGGTCTGGTCGGTAAGCGCGTCGGGGCGGATTCCGCGGGCGAGCATCTCGGGGACGATCTCGGCGGCATTGCCTAGCAGGCCCACTGACGTAGGCTCGGTGGCGGTTCGGACGATCTCAAGCGCTTCGTCGATGCTGGTCGCGCGATGGTCGAGGTAGCGGGTCGCGAGGCGCTTTTCGATGCGGCTGTCCTGGCATTCGATGGCGATGCAATGCGCGCCGGCCATTACCGCGGCGAGCGGTTGCGCGCCGCCCATGCCGCCAAGGCCCGCAGTCAGGATCCACTTGCCCGAGAGGTCGCCGCGATAGTGCTGGCGGCCCATTTCGGCGAAGGTCTCGAACGTGCCCTGGACGATGCCCTGGGTGCCGATGTAGATCCAGCTGCCAGCCGTCATCTGGCCGTACATCATCAGTCCGGCGCGATCGAGTTCCGTAAAGTGCTCCCACGTCGCCCATCTCGGCACGAGGTTGGAGTTGGCGATGAGCACGCGCGGGGCGTCGGGGTGGGTGCGGAAGACGCCGACCGGCTTGCCTGACTGGACGAGCAGGGTCTGGTCGGTTTCGAGCCGCTCGAGCGCGGCGACGATCGCGTCGAAGCATTCCCAGTTGCGCGCGGCGCGGCCGATCCCGCCGTAGACGACGAGGTTTTGCGGGTCCTCGGCGACTTCCTCGTCGAGGTTGTTCATCAGCATCCGGACGGCGGCTTCGGTGGTCCAGTGCCTGGCGACGATCTCCGAACCGCGGCGGGCGCGGATTCGGCGGCTGTTGTCGCGGCGGTCGGTCATCGGTTCGCTGGTCCTGGACTATGCATCGTGGCCGGCGAAGATGCGCCGTTCGGGACCGGGAAGGCCGATCCAGTAGCCGAGTTCGGCGGGGCTCCCGATGCGCCACACGGCGAGGTCGGCCGCCTTGCCGGCCGCGATCGTGCCGATCTCCTGGTGGAGGCCGAGAGCGCGGGCGGCGTTGATGGTCATTCCGGCGAGCGCTTCCTCGGGTGTGAGGCCGAACAGTGTGCAGGCCATGTTGATCGCCAGCGTCGGCGACAACAAGGGCGAGGTGCCGGGATTGCAATCAGTCGCGACGGCCATTGCTAGGCGATGCGCGCGGAACAGGTCGATCGGCGGCTTGCGGGTTTCCTGAAGCGCGTAGAAAGCGCCGGGCAGGAGTACCGCGACCGTGCCGGCGGCCGCCATCGCCTTTACGCCGTCCTCGTCGATATGCTCGAGATGGTCGGCGGACAGCGCATCGAAGCGCGCGGCAAGGCTTGCGCCACCGCTGTTACTGAGCTGCTCGGCGTGGAGCTTGACTCGCAGGCCGTGCGCACGGGCGGCCTCGAACAGGCGCTCGATCTCGCCCGCCGAGAAGCCGATGCCCTCGCAGAAGCCGTCGACCGCGGTTGCCAGTCCCGCACTGGCGGCCGCGGGGATCATCTGCTCGATCGCCTCGGTGACGAAGGCCTCGCGGGCGGCGCCCTTGGGCAGCGCGTGGAGCGCGAGCAGGGTGCCGACGACCCGCACCGGCTCGCTGCTCCCAAGCGCACGGGCGGCGTTGAGCAGGCGCAGTTCGGCTCGGGTGTCGAGGCCGTAGCCGGACTTGATCTCGACCGTGGTGCAGCCGCCGGCCATCAGCATGCGCAGGCGCCGGCGAGCGGCAGCCTGAAGCTCGGACGTCGAGGTCGCGCTGGTATGGGCGACGGTCGAGGCGATCCCGCCACCGGCCTGCGCGATCTCCTCATAGCCCGCACCGGCGCGGCGCATCGCATGTTCGTCCGCACGGTTGCCGCCGAACACGAGGTGGGTGTGGCAGTCGATCAGCCCGGGCGTGACCCAGGCCCCGCCGAGCGCGACCACGTCGCGAGCGCGGAACCCGGCAAGTTCGGTGCGCTTGCCGACCCGGACGATTTTTCCGTCCTGGATCCCGATTGCGCCATTCTCGATTGCGCCGAGCGGGTCGCGGCGCGCGGGGACCATGGTTGCGACATGGCAGTCGATCAGGAGGCGGTCCCACATGCGCGTTCCTCTTATGGGCGGGGAATGGTAGCGTCAAAGCCATGAGTGGCTGGCCGAACCTGTCCGAGCTTGTGGTCGACGCGGATGCGGGCGCGCCGGTCGGGCTGTTGGGTGCACCGCTGGCCGCGGGATCGGTGACGCCAGGGGCGTGCGATCGAGCGCCCGGGGTGTTGCGCACGACGCTTGCGCGGATCGGACGCTACGATGTCGAGACCCGGCGGGAGATTGCGACCCTGGTCGCCGATCGGGGTGACATCGGGCTGGATGGATTGTCGATCGAGCAGGCCGGCGGGCCGACCCGGGCTGCGGTTGCGGAGGCGTGCGCGGCGCACCGGCTGGTCCTGCTGGTCGGTGGAAATAATGCGGTGACGCGACCTGCCGTGCTTGGAGTCGGGACGGCGATCGACAAGGTCGGGCTGATCACGCTCGACGCGCATCTAGACATGCGCAGCACAAGCGAGGGGCTGAGCAACGGCAATCCGGTGCGGGCGCTGATTGAGGACGGGCTCCCCGGGGCGAACATCGCCCAGGTCGGGCTCGCGACCTTCGCCAACAGCCGCACGATGCACGAGGATGCGCTTGCAGCCGGCAATCTGGTCGTGACCATCGGCGAGGTGCGCGCGGGCGGAATCGCTGCGGCCGTGGAGCGGGCGCTGGCCCATGTCGCGCATTGCGAGACGCTGGTAATCGACTGCGACATCGACGTGATTGATCGCTCGCAGCTGCCCGGGGCGCCCGGCGCTCGGCCCGGCGGGATGGCGGTGGCGGATTTCTTTGCCGCCGTGCGGATGCTGGCCGCGGAGCCGCGGGCGCGCGTGATCGACCTGACCGAATGGGATCCGTCGCTCGACCCGTCGGACCTGACCGCGCTGACTGCTGCCCGGTGGGTAGCCGAGTGCCTGGCCGGCTATGAAATGCGCTGATCCTCCGCCTTGCGCCGGCCGAGTTGCGAGAGGGTGCGGAAAGTGATCGAACAGCGCAGTGCTGCTCCCGGCACGATGCTGTGCTCCCATTCGTGGCGGACCTCGCCCGAGAGCAGATAGGCGGAGCGCGGCTCGAGCGGCACGCTGGCGCGGCGGAAGCCGGATGGGGTACGCTGGCGGAGGCGCAGGGTCGCGGGCGCGCCAAGCGATATCCCGACCACCTGCTCGAACACCGGGCGGTCCTTGTGCCAGCCGATGCCCGCGCCGGGATCGTAGCGGGCGAGGAGGACGTGGACGAACGCGTCGGGCGGTACGTTCGCCAGGATCGCAGCCCTGGCGCGAATGGGCAACAGCCAGTCGGGGAGCGGTTCGGCGGGGGTGAAGCTCGCATCTTCGAAGTCGTAGCGCCATCCGAAGCTGCGGGTGCGGCGCTTGCCCTCCCAGCCCTGGAATTTGAACGGGGCGAGATCGAGGGCCGCGAGCCGATCCAGCAGGGCGGTGTGTTCGTCGTGGCTGATGAAGCCACCGCGCTGAACGAGGCCGGGCGCCAGCGGCGCGTCGAACAGCAGGGTCACGTGCCGAACAGGTGCCTGAGTTCGGACGGGCGAAGCTCGGGCGCGAGTTGGTCGAAGGTGCATTGCGCCGGTGTCTTGTCGGGACGCCAGCGGACGAGGCCGGTGCCATGGCGGAAGCGGCGGCCGGTGACCTGGTCGTACTTGACCTCGACCACCAGTTCGGAGCGCAGCGGCTGCCACTCGGCCGAGCGGGCGTTGGCCCAACGGCTCGGGCCGCCCGGGGCGTCACCGGTGAAGCCTGGCGCCTCGATAAGGGCTTCGAGGCGCTCGGTCAGCTCAGGCCGGTCCTCGGCCTTGAGCGCCGAGGTGAAGCCGACGTGGTGGAGCTTGCCGGAATCGTCATGGAGACCGAGCAGGAGCGAGCCGACTTCGCTCTTCTTTTCGGCATAGCGGAAGCCGCCGACGACGCAGTCGGCCGTGCGCTGCTGCTTGACCTTGATCATCGCCCGTTCGCCGGCGCGGTACGGCTGGTCGAGGCGCTTGGCGATGACGCCGTCGAGGGCACCGCCGCTGCGGGTCAGCCAGTCGAGCGCGGTCGTGCGGTCGGAGGTCGCCGGGGAGAGGTGGAGGCCGGGGATGTTGTGCTCGGCGTGAAAGCGCTCGAGTGCGGCGCGGCGTTCGGACAACGGGCGATCGGCATAGGATTCGCCGGAGCGTTCGAGCAGGTCGAACAGCATCAGCTCGGCCGGGGTTTCGTGGGAGAGCTTGCGGATGCGGCTTTCGGCCGGGTGCAGGCGCAGCTGTAGCGCGTCGAAGGCGAGCACGTCGCCGATCGGGATGATCAACTCGCCGTCGAGCAGGAAGCTGGGTTCGTCGAGCTGCTGGAGCAGGGCGACTACCTCGGGGAAGTAGCGGCCGAGCGGCTTGCCCGACTTGGACGTAAGATCGACGATGTCGCCGTCGCGGCGGGCAAGGCAGCGGAAGCCGTCCCATTTGGGCTCATACTGCCAGCCCGGGCCGTCCGGCAGCTCGGCCGCCAGCAGGGCTTCCATCGGGGCAGGCGCAACCATGCGTCTCAAGCGATTTCCTGCGGCCTGCGTTCCGCCGCCAGTTCGGCGCGCAATGCCCTGAGTTCGCCGAGAACGCGCTCGATGTCGCGGGCGCCAGCTACCGGCGCATCGCTCCGTTCGGCGTCGCGGCCGACGAAGAAGCTTGCGAAGGCCGCGGTGATATAGCCGAATACCGCAAGCCCGTAGAGGGCGAGCAGCATCGCCAGAACCCGGCCTTCCGTGGTCGTCGGCCAGAAGTCGGTGCCGATGCTGGCGACGAGCATCCCGGTCCACCACAGGGCATGGCCGTAGGTTGCAAAGCCCCCGTCGACATTGCGCGCGTCCTCAAAGTTGAGCATGCCCGCCGCTCCGAGCGTGATCACGAGCAAAGTGAGGCCGGCGACATAGCCGAAGCCGCGCCGCTGGAGGGCCGACTTCCACGCGTTCATGCTGCGGTTGGCGGTGCCGACGATCCGGATCAGCCGCAGGCCACGTAGCGCGCGGGCAGCCCGGAGGACCGCAAGTGCCCGGAACAGTCGAAGCGCCGGAATCACGAGCGTGACGATGGTCAGCAGGTTGGACTTGAGGAAGGGCAGCTTGTCGGGCGCCAGGAGGAAGCGGATCGCGAACTCGGCGATGAAGATGATCCAGATGATCGTGCCGAGGCTTTCGAGCAAGGCGCTGGTGCCGGAGACCAGTTCCCAGATAACGATCGCGAGCCAGGCGAGGCTGAGCAGCAGCATCGGTGCGCGCAGCCAGTCGTCGAGATCCTCGAGCAATTTCCAACGCAGCTTTGCCGATGCCATCGCGCTCTCCTCAGCTATTTCGAAGAGACGCACCGGCAGCTGTTCCGGTGCCGCAATCGTCGTCAGGGCGGCACGAATGCTGCGTCGGTCCAGACGGTTCAGCGTGGCGACGGACCCTTCAGGCCGGCCGATCGATTTGCTTGCGTTCGATCGTTGCGGCGTACGGGCCGAGCTGGTCTCGGGCGACGGCCCCACATGAGAGCAATGTTCGACCGGCAGGCTCATAGGAGATCGACGTGTCCGACAGGTTGAAACTGCAGGTCAGGGTCTCCCCCTGGCACTGGCGTTCAAACTGGATCAGGCCCTCCCCGGCGGTGCGGACAAGCAGCCCTCCATGTCTCAGGGCAGGAGCATTGCGCCGGAGCTCGAGGCAGCGCCGAGTGAATGCCAGTGCCGAGCCTTCGTCATGCTCCTGTCGATCGACGGCCAGCTGGGCGTGGTCGGGACCGAATGGCAACCAGGGCTCGGCGTCCGAGAAACCGAGGTTATGAGCGTTGCTGGACCACGGCATCGGCGTCCTCGCACCGTCACGCGCGAGCGTCTGGGGCCAGTTGGCGATGGCTTCCGGATCCTGCAGCTTCTCGAACGGCACGTCGACCTGAGTCAGCCCGAGCTCCTCGCCCTGAAACAGGATTATCGAGCCGCGCAGTGCCGTCAGAAGCAGCATCTTCATGCGCGCAAAGGCCGGTGCATGATCGGGGCTGCACCAGCGCGAGACCGCACGCGGTGCATCGTGGTTCTCGAAGGCCCAGCTTGGCCATCCGAAATCGGGCTCATCCGCCCAGGCCTGCAGGGCCGCTGCCACCACCGTCGGGGTAAGGGCGTCGGCGTAGAGGAAGTCAAAGCTGTAGGCGCTGTTCAGGCGAGCGCTGCCGTGCGTGAACGCCTGCATCTCGCGAAGGGCATTCTCGCCGCCGACTTCCGCCACGGTAAATCTGTTTTCATAGCTGTCGGTCAGGCGACGGATACGCTCGATGAAACCGGTGATTGCCGGGTGTGACTGGTTGAATATGTGCTGCTGGAAGTCGAACGGGCGGGTTCGCTTTCCGCCTGGCAGAGCCGGCGGATTATCGCGCAGTTGCGGGTCATGCATCGCGAAGTTGATCGCATCGAGCCGGAAGCCGTCGACGTGGCGATCGAGCCAGAAGCGCGCCGTATCGAGGATGGCGTCCTGAACCGCCGGATTGTGCAGGTTCAGGTCGGGCTGCTCGCGAAGGAAATTGTGCAGATAATATTGGCCGCGCCGCGCATCCCAGGTCCAGGAGGGGCCGCCGAACACTGACTGCCAATTGGTCGGCGGCGACCCATCTGGCTTCGCGTCCGCCCACACGTACCAGTCGGCGCATGCGTTGTCCCGGCTCGAACGACTTTGCTGAAACCACGGGTGCTGGTCGGAGCTGTGGGAATAGACCTGGTCGATGATGACCTTGAGTCCGAGTTCATGAGCGCGCGCGACCAGCTCGTCGAACTGCACGAGCGTTCCGAAGATCGGATCGACATTGCGATAATCGGCGATGTCGTAGCCGAAATCGCGCATCGGCGAGGTGAAGAACGGCGATAGCCACACGGCGTCGACGCCGAGGCGCGCGACATAGTCGAGGTGGCGCGTGATGCCGGGCAGGTCACCGATCCCGTCGCCGTTGCTGTCGGCAAAGCTGCGCGGATAGATTTGATAGATCGACGCGCCGCGCCACCACGGCTCGCTTGTTGCCGCGACGGCGTCTTGCCGTAATTCCTCAGCGAGCATTGCACACCGCATAACCGAATGGAGCGAGGGTAACGCGGACCGAGCCTGGCGCAGAAACCTGTTGGGGACAGCTGCCGGCAAGCGCTTCGAAGCCGGACCAGCCGCTGCCGACGACGACGTTGCGGGTAATCGGACTTGCGGACGTGTTCAGCGCCACCAGCACTTCTTTGCCCTCGTGCAGCCGCGAGAATGCCAGCAGGCCGGGCGTGTCCTCCGTGCCGCGGATCACCGTGCTTCCGCGGCGCAGCGCGGGCGTCGCCCGGCGCACTCGGGAAAGTTCGCCAATCAGGCGATAGAGCGGGTGCGAGCGATCGAAATTGCTCGCTGTGGTGCTGGCCGTCGATCCCACCAGCCGATTGTCGTTGTAGGTGGCGGTGCGCGAGGGAAACATGCTCTCGCGCGCATCCTGATCGCCGCCGTCGCCGGCGAAACCCTGCTCGTCGCCGTAATAGATGGTGGGTACGCCGCGGGTGGTGAACATCAGCACGTGGGCCAGGCCGACGCGGCTTAGAATCTCCTCGTCCGGAGCATTCTTGAACGTGCTTCGGGCGAAGAAGGCGAAGCGTCCCTGATCGTGATTGCCGGTGAAGGTCGGCAGTTGGTGGGCGGCCGCGGAGCCGCCTTCGTAGAGCACGTCCTGGGAGATGAAGTTGCGCCAGATCTCAGTTGGTTCGCTGCCGGCGATGAGCCGTAGCGCGCCCTGCTTGAAGGCGAAATCGAGGACGCTCGGGAGCTTGTCGCGGCGTGTGTGCTGCGCGAGGCGTCCGGGCTGAAAATCGTCGTCCGCAACTTCGCCGAAGATGTGGAAGTTGGGGATGCCGCGGGCTCGCGCGCGTTCCATCATCGCGGGCGAGAACCGCGTCCAGAATTCCGGATTGACGTGCCGAGCGGTATCGATGCGGAAACCGTCGATGCCGAAGCGGTCGATCCACGATCCGAAGATCTCGATCATGCCATCCACCACGCGCGGGTGCTCGGTCATCAGGTCGTCGAGACCGACGAAATCGCCGTGCGTGTTGGACTCGCCGCGAAACAGGCTGTCGCCGCGGTTGTGGTAAAAATTCGGATCGTTAAGCCACGCGGGAACCTTGATCGATCGCTCGGCCGGCGGGACCTGCACCGTGTAGGCGTAGTTTGGGTCTGTCAGCCGCGCGAAATTGGCTGGGGAGCCATCCTCATGGCCCGTGAAGCCGGGGTTGATCGCCCTGCCCCCGGTGCCGCCGCGGCGCTGGTAGGGATAGTCGGCGATCGAGCGATAATGGCAGGCGTTGCGGCCGACGCACTCGGCGAACTGGATCACGTCCGCCGTATGGTTGGCGATGATGTCCATGTAGACTTTCATGCCGCGGGCATGCGCCGCATCGACCAGCGCCTTGAAGTCGGCGTTGGTCCCGAAGTGCGGGTCGACCCTCGTAAAGTCCGTCACCCAATAGCCGTGATATCCCGCGGTCTCCTGTCCGCGCGGGCCCTGCACCGCCTTGTTCTTGAACACGGGTGCGAGCCATATTGCCGTCGCACCGAGCTCCTGGATGTAGTCCAGCCGTTGAGTGAGGCCCTTGATGTCGCCGCCGTGAAAAAACCCCTTGTGGGTTGGATCGAACCCGCTGCGCAGCCGGTCGCCGGCGATGCCGCCACGGTCGTTCCTCGGGTCGCCATTCTCGAACCGGTCGGGGAGGAGGAAGTAGATCACCTCGTCTTCGGGCGGCCGCGAGCGGAAGTCGGACTGGGCGCCGGCAGGCACGGCCGCAACGAGCGCTCCGGCAAGAAGGAGGCACAATTGTCTGATCATGCGGGGACCTTTTGCTGGTCGCTCCGGGCGGAGCGCATCGGGGCGAAGCGATCGATGAAGTCGGCATGCCCGGCCAGGCGGGCGGAATCGCGAACATAGGCCTGCTCGATCGAGCCGAGAAATTGCTGCAGCCGGTCCGGCGCAACGGTGTCGGCGATCGGGTGCCAAGCGGTCGGCATGACGCCCTGGCCGATCATCACCTGCACCCATCCGGGAATATCGAACAGCTCGTCGCCGTCGCGGAAGATGCCGCCGCTCGAGCGGAACAGGGCCAGTTTGCGCGCCAGGGTGTCGGGGATGTCCATCGTCCGCACGGCGTCCCAGAACGGCTCCCCGGTGCGGCCGTTTGCGTGATAGTGCAGGATGATGAAGTCGCGCACGCGCGTCATCTCGAAATCGGTCCGCCGATCATACTCGTCGCGCGCCGAGTCATCGATGCGACCCGCGGGGAGTAGATCGAGCAGCCGGTTCACCGCTGTCTGGATGAGGTGAATGCTGGTCGACTCGAGCGGCTCGATGAAACCCGAAGAAAGACCGATCGCCACGACATTGCCGACGAAGGTGCGGCGCCGTTTGCCGGTCGTGAAGCGCAGGGCTCGCGGGTCGCCATCGGCAGGACCGTCGAGGTTCGCAAGCAGAGTCGCCGTGGCTTCGTCTTCGCTGAAGAATGTGGAACAGAACACGTGGCCGTTACCGGTGCGGTGCTGCAGCGGGATGCGCCATTGCCAACCCGCCGTCCGCGCGATCGATCGCGTGTAGGGGACCAGCGGATCGACCCGCTGCGATGGCACGGCAATTGCGCGGTCGCATGGTAGCCAGTGCGACCAGTCGTCGAACCCGGCCTTCATCTCACCGTCGATCAGGAGCGCGCGAAAGCCCGAGCAGTCGATGAACAGATTACCCTCGACCCGAGTTCCTCCGGCAAGCTGGACCGCAACGACGTCGCCGGTTTCTCCATCCCGCTCCGCGCCGTCGATCCGTCCCTCGATACGCACGACTCCGCGCGCTTCCGCGAAGGTCCTCAGGAAACGCGCGTAGAGCCCGGCGTCGAAGTGGAATGCATAGGGCATCGGCGGCAACGCGCTGTCGGGCGCTCGCTCGACATGGCCGAAGCGATTGCCCGCCGCGGCGATGGTGTTGAGTGCATAGTGGCCGAGCGGTTTGGCGAGCCTGAGCGCGCGGCCGCGCAGCCAATAGTGATGGAACGGCAGGATGCCGAGACTGCGGCCGACCAGTCCGAACGCGTGGACGTAGGATTGGTCGGGCTCGCCCCACCCCTCGAACGCGATGCCGAGTTTGTACGTCCCGCCGGTCGCCGCAACGAACTCCGCTTCGTCGATGCCGAGGGCATTGTTGAAGTTGCGGATGGCCGGAATGGTGGCCTCGCCGACGCCGACGGTTCCGATTTCGTCGGATTCGACCAGCGTGATGCTGGCGCCTGGAAGGAAGCGCGCCAGGGCAGCCGCCGTCATCCATCCGGCGGTGCCGCCGCCAACGATCACGAAGCGTCGTCCTGGGCTGTCCATCACGATCCCCACCGGACCGGTGCCGGACCGGCGACGCACGCAGGTGCGCGCCTCCGGGCCTCGGCATCGGACATCAGAACTTGAACGTTGCGCCCGCCATGTATCGCCGTCCGAACGAATGATAATTGAGGATCTGTCCGGGTTCGTCATTGTCGTAGGATACGAACGGTTCGTCCGTCAGGTTCTGCCCCTGCAGGAACAGGGAGAGTCCCTGCATCGCCGAACCCGTCTGGAAGTCGTAGCCGACCTGGGCATCGAAAATGGTTTCTGGCTTGACCGTACGACGGGTCGGAACACCTTCGAAGTTCGCGAAGTCGCCAAGGTACTTCGACCGATAGCGCATCGACCCGCGAATGCTGAAGCCGGCGCGTTCGTAGTAGGCCGTGGTGTTCGCGACCCACTTGGAATAGCCGGGGATCACGCCGTCGTCGATCGTGGGTGAAACCTGCACCTTGGTCTTGGTGTAGCTGAGGCCGCCGGTCACGCCGAAGCCTTCGAGCACCGGCGTAAACGTCTCGAACGGCAAGGTGCCGGCGAGTTCGAAGCCGTAAAGCTTGCCCCCTTCGCCGTTGACGGGTTGCGTGATGAAACCCGGGACAGAGTCCGGATCGGTGCCGGGCGGGAAGTCGGGTGCGGGGAAGTCAGAGAAATCGAACGGCTGCACATCGGTGTAGATGTTGTTCTTGAGCTTCTTGTAGAAGAGCTGCGCAGCGAGGTAGCCCCGGGTTCCCCAATACTTTTCGACGGTCGCGTCGAACGCGTCGGCTCGGTACGGCCGCAAGCGCGGATTTCCGCTCTCGCCGACAATCCGGTTCTGGTTGACGTCGTAGCCGTAGCTGAACCTCGACGCCATGTCGTCCATGCGCGGACGCATCAGCTCTCGTGCCGCCGCGAGGCGCAGGACGATGTCGCTGTTGAAGCGGAAGGCCAGGTTGGCGCTCGGCAGCAGGTCCCAGAACTTGTCGCCGTCCGACACCGGCTGAAGACCGGTCGCGGACGTCACGGTGTAGCCATCGGAGCTCTGGTCGGTGTGCTGCGCAAGTACGCCGATGTTGCCCGTCAGCACGCCGCTTCCAAGCTCCTGCTCGAGGTCCACCATACCGAAGATGCCGGTGACCTTTTCGGTCAACTGGAAGGCCTTGGCGAGCACGCCCGCGGATGTATTCGCGACCTGCTCGAAAAAGCCGTCGTTGAGCAACGCGCGCGGATCGTAGGTCAGCATCGGACCAAGCCCGACCCACGTCTCGACCGGGTCGAGCAGATACTCGCTAGGAACCGCGGCCTGCAGTGCGCCACCGGCCAGGCGCAGGTAATATTCGTCCGGAGTCAGCGACTTGTCGCGCTTGACGTAATTGGCGCCGACTCGAGCAGTCTTGATAAAGCCGCCCGTGAATTCGCGCTCGAGCTCGCCCGCCAGCTGGAGGATCTCGTCATCGATGATGCGGTTGTTGAGGTAGCCGTGCTGGCGGCCTCCCGGTGCTCCGCCGCCCCAGCCGTTCGGGTCGGTGATGAAGATCTGCGACGGGTCGGAATAGTCGATCGCATTGTCGGTAACGTAGATGCCGTTCTTGCGGATTTCGAAGTCGAGCGTGTCGTTGGCGCCGAGCCCGCCGGGGCCAGTCCCGGCATTGGTCTGGAGATCCTGCTCGCGCCGGTCGGTCTTCGACCAGCCGAGGTCGACCATTGCGTTCCAGCCGCTCTCGCCGCTGTACTTGAGGTTGCCGCCGAACGAGTACAGGTCGGCGTGGCGGCGGCCGGCCTTGTTGTTGACGACCGCGGGCACGTTGGTGAACGTGCCGCTGGTGGCAATGCCGTCTTCGATGGTCGCGTTCGACAGGCTGGCTCCGCCCCACGCGAGCGGGATTTCGACGCCGCGGCGAGTCTGGTCGTCCTTGAAGTTCGAATAGAAGCCGTCGACCGTCGCCATGATCTCCGGCGAAACTTCATACTGCAGCGTTCCGGTCAGTCCGAGCCGCTTGAGCTGCGCCGAGGTGTTGTAGCTTTCCAGGCCGCCGATCACGCGGGTTCCGGCAAACCCGCCGACGTCGTTGGGATAGCCCCACGCGCGCTCTTCCTGCGTCTGGTAGGGCTCGTCGACGTAAGCCACCGAAACGGCGACGCCGAGCCGGTCGTCCATGAGCTGGTCGACGAACGTGCCGTTCACCCGATAGCCGAACTCCTTGCTGTCGGGATTGATCTTGCCAAGGTCCGCGTAGATGCCCTTGACGCCGACGGCGAGCACGCGCTTGCCGTAGGTCAGCGGGCGGATCGTGCGGATATCGACCGTCGCCGCCAGGCCCTGGCCGATCAGCCGCGCGTTGGGCGTCTTGTAGACATCGACGGCGCTGACGACTTCGGACGGATACTGGTCGTATTCGACCGCGCGAACATCGTTGGTCGATGTCTGGAGGCGGCCATTGAGGGTCGTCGTGGTGAAGTCCGGGCCGAGGCCGCGAACGGTGATCAGCGAGCTTCGGCCCGGGCCGGCAAGACGCTGCGAGGTCAGGCCGGGCAAGCGGGCGATCGACTCCGAGAT
>JASLBJ010000073.1 GCA_030146725.1 Sphingomicrobium sp.
GAATATTCGTCGATGAGCTTCGCGCTCTTCTGGCTCGGCGAATATGGCAATGTGATCCTGATGTGCGCGTTGAACGCGATCCTGTTCTGGGGCGGGTGGCTGCCGCCGCTCAACATCGACCTCATTCCCTGGTTCGACATCCCCGGCATCCTCTGGCTGTTCCTGAAGATGAGCATCTTCTTCTTCATCTTCAGCTGGGTGCGCGCCACGGTGCCGCGCTACCGCTACGACCAATTGATGCGGCTTGGCTGGAAGATCTTCCTGCCGTTGAGCCTGCTGTTCGTCTTCCTCGTCTCGGGCTGGCTGATGCTGACCCGCTATGGAGCCGCCGCGTGACCCCCGCCCAGTACCTGAAGTCCTTTACCCTGTGGGAGCTCGTGCGTGCCCACGCGCTGACGCTGAAGTATTTCTTCAAGCCCAAGGCGACGATCAACTATCCGTACGAGAAGAACCAGCAGAGCCCGCGCTTTCGCGGCGAACATGCGTTGCGGCGGTATCCGAACGGCGAGGAGCGCTGCATCGCGTGCAAATTGTGCGAGGCGGTGTGCCCGGCGCTGGCGATCACGATCGAGTCCGAGCCGCGCGAGGACGGCAGCCGCCGCACGACGCGCTACGACATCGACATGGTCAAGTGCATTTACTGCGGGCTGTGCGCGGAGGCTTGTCCAGTCGATGCGATCGTCGAGGGCCCGAACCTCGAATTCGCAACTGAGACGCGCGAGGAACTGCTTTACGACAAGGCCAAATTGCTCGCCAATGGTGACAAGTGGGAGCAGGCGATCGCCGCCAACCTTGCCGCCGATGCACCGTACCGATAAGCGCGCCGCAACAGGGTCCCACACAACTTGATTGCAATCCTCGCCTTCTATCTGTTCGCGACGCTGACCATCGCTTCGGCGGTGCTGGTGATCTTCGCGCGCAATCCCGTGCATTCGGTGCTGTGGCTGATCGTGTCGTTCTTCAACGCCGCGGGGCTGATGCTGCTGCTCGGCGCCGAGTTCGTCGCGATGCTGGTGGTGATCGTCTACGTCGGCGCGGTCGCGGTGCTGTTCCTGTTCGTCGTGATGATGCTCGACGTCGACTTTTCGAGCCTGCGCAGCGGCTTCACCCGCAACCTCCCGTTCGGCCTGCTGATCGCGCTGGTGCTGCTGGCCGAGATCATCATCGCAGTCAGCGCGCGCAATGCCGGCCCGGCCGCGGGCGTGGTGCCCAATAGGGGCCGCTCGAACATCGTCGAGGTCGGCGAACTGCTCTACACGCGCTTCCTGTTCCCGTTCGAGCTTGCCGGCTTGATCCTGCTGGTCGCGATGATCGGCGCGATCGTGCTTACCCATCGCGGCCGCGGCGACATCGGCAGCCGCCGCCAGGATGCCTCGCGCCAGATCGGCCGCCGTCCCGAGGACGCCGTGCGCAACCTCCAGCCGGGTCTCGGCGAGGGGATGAAGCTGTGATCTCGCTCACGCATTATCTTGCCGTCGGCGCGATCCTGTTCGTGCTCGGCGTGCTCGGCATCTTCCTCAACCGCCGCAATGTCATCCTGATGCTGATGGCGATCGAGCTGATCCTGCTTGCCGTGAACATCAACCTGGTCGCGTTCAGCGCCTATCTGGGCGACCTTACCGGCCAGGTGATGGCGATGTTCGTGCTCACCGTCGCCGCGGCAGAAGCCGCCATCGGGCTTGCGATCCTGGTGATCTTCTTCCGCCGCCGGGGCACGATCGCAGTCGACGCCGCCGACCGGATGCACGGATGATGGTGATCGGCGCGTGATTCAGGCAATCGTCTTCCTGCCGCTGGTGGCGGCGCTGGTTGCCGGGCTCGGCGCCCGGCTGATCGGCAATATGGCGGCCAAGGCGGTGACCACCGGCGCCTTGTTCCTGTCGGCCGTGCTCAGCTGGCCGATCTTCTTCTCCTACCTCCTCGGCGACGCGCAGGCGACCGTCGTCCCGGTGCTCGAATGGATCAATTCGGGCGACCTCCAGGTCGACTGGTCGCTGCGCGTCGACGCGCTGACCGCGGTGATGCTGGTGGTGGTGACGACGGTCTCGAGCCTCGTCCACCTCTACAGCTGGGGCTATATGGACGAGGATCCGAGCCAGCCCCGGTTCTTCGCCTATCTGTCGCTGTTCACCTTCGCGATGCTGATGCTGGTGACCGCCGACAACCTCGTCCAGATGTTCTTCGGCTGGGAAGGAGTCGGCCTCGCGTCCTACCTGCTGATCGGCTTCTGGTACCACAAGCCGTCTGCCAACGCCGCCGCGATGAAGGCGTTCGTCGTCAACCGCGTCGGCGACTTCGGCTTCAGCCTCGGCATCTTCGGCACGTTCCTGGTGTTCGGCACCGTCTCGATCCCCGCGATCCTCGCTGCCGCTCCGGGCATGGCGGGCTCGACGATCGGTTTCGCCGGCCTGACCGTCGACACCATGACGCTGCTGTGCCTGCTGCTGTTCGTCGGTGCGATGGGCAAGTCGGCGCAATTGGGCCTGCACACCTGGCTGCCCGACGCGATGGAGGGTCCGACCCCGGTCAGCGCGCTGATCCATGCGGCGACCATGGTCACCGCGGGCGTGTTCATGGTCTGCCGCCTGTCGCCGATGTTCGAGACGAGCGAGGCGGCGCTGGCGGTCGTCACCTACGTCGGCGCCGCAACCTGCATCTTCGCCGCGACGGTCGCCACCGCGCAGAACGACATCAAGCGGGTGATCGCCTATTCGACCTGTTCGCAGCTCGGCTACATGTTCTTCGCGGCCGGGGTAGGGGCCTATGGCGCGGCGATGTTCCACCTCTTCACCCACGCGTTTTTCAAGGCCCTGCTGTTCCTCGGCGCGGGCTCGGTCATCCACGCGATGCACCATGAGCAGGACATGCGCTTCTACGGCGGTTTGCGGCGCGAGATCCCGTTCACCTTCTGGGTGATGGTGATCGGCACGCTGGCGATCACCGGCGTCGGCATCGCGGGCGTGGCGGGTTTTGCCGGCTTCTGGTCGAAGGACGCGATCCTCGAAAGCGCCTACGCCAGCGGCACCGTCCCTGGCGGCGTCGCCTTCTTCCTCGGTGCGTTCGCGGCGCTGCTGACCAGCTTCTATTCGTGGCGGCTGATCTTCTTGACCTTCTTCGGACATGCGCGCTGGGCGGCGTCCGAGCATATCCAGCACGCGACGCACGGCACTCACGATGCGCCCTCGCTCGAACATGGCGACAGCAGCCACAGCAAGGCACCCGCACCCGAAGGCACCGGCGGCTACCACCCGCACGAGAGCCCGCTGACGATGCTCGTTCCGCTCGGCCTGCTCGCCGTCGGGGCGGTCCTCGCGGGACAGGTCTTCCACGACGCGTTCCTCGACGCCGAGGCGGGCGCGCGCTTCTGGGGCGGCAGCATCGCGTTCGACACGCATCTTGCGCACGCCGCGCACGATGTTCCGTTGTGGGTCAGGCTGACCGCGACCGTCGTCATGCTGATCGGGCTTGCGATTGCGTGGCAGAACTACATCCGCAATCCGTCGGCCCCCGGAGCATTCGTCCACCAGTTCGGCGGGCTCCACCGCTTCGTGCTCAACAAATGGTATTTCGACGAGCTCTACGACCGCATCTTCATCCGCCCGTCATTGTGGCTCGGCCGCCTGTTCTGGCATCGCGGCGACGAGCAGACGATCGACCGCTTCGGCCCGCATGGCGCGGCGTTCGCGGTCGGCGCGGGCAACCGGCTGACCACCGCGCTCCAGTCGGGCTACCTCTACAGCTACGCGCTGGTGATGATGCTCGGCCTCATCGGCGCCGCGAGCTGGGCCTTCTGGTGGTCGCAGTGAACCGCTTTTGCGGCGGGGCCCTGCGCTGATGACCGGCCTTCCATTGCTCACCATCCTGATCTTCGTGCCGCTGATCGCGGCGGCGGCGTGCCTGTTCACCAATGCCAACAATGCGCGGTGGATCGCGCTTGGCGCGACGCTGATCGACCTTGCCATCGGGCTTGCGATGTGGGGCGCCTACGACCCCGCCGGCGCGCAGTGGCAGTTCGTCGAGAATTTCGGCTCGGCGGGTCCGATCGCCTGGTCGCTCGGGATCGACGGGATCGCGTTGATGCTGATCCTGCTCAGCGTGTTCCTGATGCCGATCTGCATCGGCGCGTCGTGGGAAGCGATCACCAGGCGCGTGCCCGAATATATGGCCAGCTTCCTGCTGATGGAGGCGCTGATGATCGGCGTCTTCGCGGCGCAGGACCTGTTCCTGTTCTACATCTTCTTCGAGGGCGGCCTGATCCCGATGTACCTGATCATCGGCATCTGGGGCGGCGCCGAGCGGATCAAGGCCAGCTACAAATTCTTCCTCTACACCTTGTTCGGCTCGGTGCTGATGCTGATCGCAATGATCTACATGGTGCTGAACGCGGGCACTTCGTCGATCCCGGCGCTGATGGCCTACGACTTCCCTGTCGATGTGCAGAAATGGCTGTGGCTCGCCTTCTTCGCCAGCTTCGCAGTCAAGATGCCGATGTGGCCGGTGCACACCTGGCTGCCCGACGCGCACGTCCAGGCGCCGACCGCCGGATCGGTGATCCTCGCCGGCGTGCTGCTGAAGATGGGCGGCTATGGCTTCATCCGCTTCTCGCTGCCGATGTTTCCGGAAGGGTCCGCCGCATTCGTGCCGCTGGTGTTCGTGCTGTCCGGGGTCGCCGTGATCTACACCAGCCTTGTTGCGCTGGTGCAGCGGGACATGAAGAAGCTGATTGCATACTCCTCGGTCGCGCACATGGCGTTCGTCACCTTCGGCCTGTTCGCCTTCAACCGGCAGGGCATCGAGGGCGCGATGATCGTGATGCTCAGCCACGGTCTGGTGTCGGGCGCACTCTTCCTGTGCGTCGGCGTCATCTACGACCGCATGCACACCCGGGAGATCGCGCAGTACGGCGGGCTTTCGAACAACATGCCCGGCTACGCCTTGCTGTTCATGCTGTTCACGATGGCCGCCGTCGGCCTCCCGGGCACCAGCGGTTTCGTCGGTGAGTTCCTGGCGCTGATCGGCACCTATCGCCTGTCGACTTGGGCGGCGATCGTCGCCACCACCGGCATCATCCTCGGCGCCGCCTACATGCTCTACCTTTACTGGCG
>JASLBJ010000228.1 GCA_030146725.1 Sphingomicrobium sp.
GAGTTCTGGACCAAGGTCGTCGACTTCCAGGCGCTTGCCGACGAGGGCGTCATCGCGCCCCACGACCTCGACCTGATCCACTGGAGCGAGGACCCGCAGGAAGCCTGGGACTTCGTCCAGAATTATTACGACGACGAGTAAAAGCCCCCCGGATGCGCCTGAAACAGAGTCGGTACCGGGCGTTTTTGTTTAGTGAGTCGGCACCGGCCCGCACCCCCACCCGGCCAACCATCCAGTATGATCCTGTGGATGGCCGGGTGGGGATGCGGGCCGGTGCCGTCTTTTACCCCACAAAGACTCAGCACGGGCCGGTGCCGTCTGACTCAATCAGCCTCTAGCGCCGCTCCATGTTGCGGCCGGCGACCTTGGGCGCGCCTTCGCCGCTGACCGTCTTGGGGTTCTGCCCCGCCTGCTGCTCGGTCAGGACCGGCTCGTTCTCGGCCTTCTGAGCGCCGTCGCCCTGGCCGGATCCCGGCTTGGGTGCGGCATCGTCGGTCTGCTCTGGTCCGGTCGCACCGCCGGCCGCCGGAGCAGCGGCTGCATCCACGGGAGGGGCCGCCGGAATCGGCAGCGGCGACGAGTCGCGCGAATTGAGGAACGCCATCACATTGGCGCGGTCTTCGGGCTTGCTCAGCCCGGCGAAGGTCATCTTGGTGCCCGGCGCGAACTTCTTCGGATTGGCGAGCCATGCGCTCATCGCTTCCCAGTCCCACGTCCCGCCCTTGCCCTTGAGCGCGTCGGTGAACGCATAGCCGGGATGCGCGCCGACGGGATTGCCCATCACGCCGTAGAGCGCGGGCCCAAGCGCATTCGAACCGCCCTGCTCGGCATTGTGGCAAGCCGCGCATTTCTTGAAGACCTGCTCGCCGGCGGCAACGTCGGCAGCCGCAAGATAGACGGCGATCGGCTGTTCGGCCGCCGCGCCTTCCTCGCCCTCGACCACCACGCCCTCGATCGGATAGCCCATCGTCTCGGGCCGCTCGGCACGGAAGATCTCGCCCGAGACGATCGACGCGCCGAGCGCGATGATCCCGGCAAACAGGACCCATCCGGCAATGGTGTTGAAACGATCGGTCATGACGGATCCTTGCGCGGCCAGGCTGAAGACGATGAAAAGCGCGCCAGTCCTTTAGAAAGCCCGGCCCGCTTCTTCAAGCCGCAGCGCGCACGGCCCGTGTGGCAAGCACCTGCTCGACCGCCCGCCGGTACAAGGTCGCAAGCCCCGCGCGATCGATGTCGTCCAGCGGCTGCCACCAGCCCTCGCCCGCGGGGTCGGCCGCGGCAACGACCGACAGCTCCAGCGCGAAGTGCGTGAAGACGTGCCTGACGCTCGCCAGCACCGGCCCCGCGGCAGGCTGCCCCGACCCCCACTCGTCACCGGGCAGCGCAGCCATCCCCCCAAGCAGCCCGCGCGCCGGCCGCCGGACCAGCCACAGGCACCCGTCGCGCTCGGTCCACCACGCCACGCCAAGCCGCCGGGGCCGCACCCGCCTGACCTTGCGCGCGGGGAACGCCTCCGGCTCCCCGCTGGCAAAGGCCGCGCAGTCGCCGCGCAGCGGACAACGCCCGCAGTCAGGACCTCGCGAACGGCAGATGGTCGCACCCAGGTCCATCAGCGCCTGGGTGAAGTCGCCCGGATGCACCTCGCCCATCATCGCTCTGGCGAGCGCCCGGACCTCGCCTCGCTGCGGCGAGCGCAGCCCGTGCAGCCGTGCCACGACCCGCTCGACATTGGTGTCCACCGCCGCAGTCCGCTCGCCAAAGGCGATCGCCGCGATCGCCGCGGCGGTATATTCCCCGACCCCGGGCAGCGCCCTCAAACTCGCCTCGCTCGTCGGGAAGCCGCCAAGCACCGCAACCGCCCGCGCACAGGCGATCAGGTTGCGCGCCCGCGCATAATAACCGAGCCCCGCCCACTCGTGGAGCACCTCCTCGTCCGCAGCCGCGGCAAGCGCCTCGACCGTCGGCCAGCGCGCAAGGAACCGCTCGAACCGGGGCGTGACCGCGGCAACGGTCGTCTGCTGCAGCATGACTTCGCTCAGCCACACGCGATACGGATCGGGCGCCGCAGCCCCCGGCGCCGCACGCCACGGCAGGCTGCGGCGATTATCCACATAATGCACAAGCAATCGGTTGGCGGGCACGCCTGGCCTATGGCATGACCCACAGCGCATGGCGAAGCGAAACACCAGGGACGACGATGCACGCAGCGGACGGGTCCGCGCGGCCGGCGACATCGTCGGCACCGTCGGCGGAATGGCGTTCAAGCGCTTCGGCTTCATCCAGAGCTCCGTGGTCAGCCGCTGGAGCGAGATCGTCGGAACCCGCTACGCCAGGGTGTCGTGCCCCGAATCGATCCGTTTCCCCGCCGGTCGCAAGTCCGGCGGCGTGCTGACCCTGCTGGTCGAGGGCGCCCACGCCCCCCTGATGCAGCATTCGGCGCCGACGATCATCGATCGGGTCAACCGCTTCTTCGGTTACCAGGCCGTCGCGCGGCTGGTGTTCCGCCAAGGCCGCCCGCCGGCCCAGCCCAAGCGCCCGCAGCGGCCCGAACTCAAGCCGGTGCCGACAGAACTCGGCGAGGGCCTGCGCCAGATCGCCGACCCCGAACTTCGCGCCTGCCTCGAATCGCTTGCCGCAAGCCTTGCATCGAGCACTGGACCTCCAGCCATCGATCCGGGCAAAGAGCAGGCAATCCCAATCATCCGGAGCAAAATCCTATCATGAAGCCCTTCCACCTCCTGGCTGCCGCCGCCGCGGTCTTCGCCAGCGCCGCCTGCAATGCCGAGCAGGCGCAAGGCAATGCCGCCGCACCGGTCAACATCACCCCGATCAAGGCGCCCAACAACGGCGACTGGTCGCAGATCGTCACCGCGACCCCGGCCGGCGGCTTCCTCATGGGCAACCCGCAAGCCGCGACGAAGCTCGTCGAATATGGCTCGATGACCTGCCCGCATTGCCGTGAGTTCGACGAAACCGGCCTTCAGCCGCTGATCGACAATTATGTGAAGACCGGCCAGGTCAGCTTCGAATTCCGCAACTACGTGCGGGATCCCTACGACGTTGCCGCCTCGCTGATCGCGCGCTGCAACGGAGCAAAGGGCTTTTATCCGCTCACCCGCGCCTTGTTCAAGGACCAGCCGCAGTGGTTCGAGAAACTGCAGTCCGCCCCGGCAGATCAGCAGCAAGCGCTGATGGCGCTCGGCCCCAAGGAACAGTTCCTGGCGGTCGCGAAACTTGCCGGCTTCCAGCAGTGGGCGGCGATGCGCGGCGTCCCGACCGCCAAGAGCACGACCTGCCTGACCAACGAAGCCGAGGTCAACCGCCTCGTCCAGATGAACGCCGACGCCACGTCGCAATATCCCGAGTTCAGGGGCACGCCGACCTTCATCCTCAACGGTTCGCTGGTCGATGGCGCCACCTGGGCGGTCGTCGAGCAGGCGCTTCGCAAGACGGTTGGCTAACGCGGCCAGCCACCTGATGGGGGAACCGCAGCGGTGAAGATCCGGCGGCTGAAGCTCAGCGGTTTCAAGAGCTTCGTCGAGCCGTCGGAACTGCGCGTCGAGCCCGGCCTGACCGGGGTTGTCGGGCCTAACGGCTGCGGCAAGTCGAACCTGCTCGAAGCAATTCGCTGGGTGATGGGCGAGGGCAGCCCCAAGTCCCTGCGCGGCGGCGGCATGGAAGACGTGATCTTCGCCGGCACCGCTACCCGGCCGGCGCGCGACTTCGCCGAAGTCTCGATCCTGCTCGAGCGCGAGGGCCCCGGCGTGGCGCAGGAGAGCGAAGTCACCCGCCGGATCGAGCGCGGCGCCGGCTCGGCTTACCGGATCGACGGGCGCGACGTCCGCGCGAAGGACGTGTCCCTGTTGTTCGCCGACGCGGCGACCGGCGCCCATTCGCCCGCGCTGGTCAGCCAGGGGCGGATCGGCGCAATCATCGCCGCCAAGCCGGTCGAGCGGCGCCAGATGCTCGAGGAAGCGGCCGGAATTTCGGGGCTCCACGCCCGCCGCAAGGATGCCGAGCAGAAGCTTCGCGCAACCGAAGCCAATCTCGCCCGCCTCGCCGAAATCCTCTCCGAACAGGACGCACGCGCCGGCGCGCTTCGGCGGCAGGCCCGCGCAGCCGAGCGCTACCGCCAGCTTAGCGCGCAGATTCGCAGTTCCGAGGCGCGGCTGGTCCACGCTCGCTGGTCCGAAGCCGACAAGGCTTCCGTCGCTGCCGCCGCCGAGGCCAGAGCGGCGGGCGAGGACGTCGAACAGCTACACCGGGCGCTTGCCGCGGCGCAGGCGGAGCAGGAAAGCGCAACCGCCTTGCTCGCCACCCGCCGAGCCGACGTCAGCCAGGCGCGCGAGGCCGCGCACGCCATCGCCAGCGCGCTCGCCACCGCGCGCGCGCGCCGCGATGCCGCCGTGCGGCGCCTCGCCGAGCTCGACCGGCTCGACGCCGCCTTGTCTGCCGACATCGCCCGCGAGGAAGCGCTCCAACGCGATGCCGCGCACGCGATCGCCGGGCTTGGCCAGGAACGCGAGCGGCTCGATTGCCAGCTGCGCGATGCCGAGACGGTCGCCGCCCGGATCGCCGCCGAACTGACCGAGGCCGAGGCCGCCTCGCGGACCGCCGAAGCCGCGCTTGCCGACCTGCTCGCCCGCCAGGCGGCGATGCGCGCCGAGCGCCGTGTCGCCGAAGCGGCCCTGACCGCCGCCACTGCGCAGCACGCCCGAACCCGACAGGAGCAGGAGCGGCTCGCCGGCCAGCGCGCGGCCATCGGCAGCGGCGCCGACGAGGAGCGGATACGTGGCGAAGCCGAGAACCGCGCCGCGACGGCAAGTCAGGCGCTGGCCACCGCCGAGGCACAGCTGGCGACGGCAGAGCAGGGCCGCGGCGAGGCGGCGCAGGAGCGCGATCATGCCGAGAGCGCGCTTGCGTCGGCCCGCGCAGCGCTGTCGGCGGTACGCTCCGAGCATCAGGCGCTCGCCCGTGCGCTCGATCATGGCAGCGGCGCGGCGATCGCCAGCCTGTCGGCCGAGCCCGGCTTCGAGCGCGCGCTCGCAGCAGCGCTCGGCGAGGATTCCGACGCGGCGATCGGCGGGGATTCGGCACGGCGCTGGACCGGAAGCGACGCGCAGGACGGCGACCCGCCACTGGGTCCCGGCCTCACACCCTTGTCCGATCAAGCAACCGCCCCGCCCGAGCTTCAGCGGCGCCTGATGCAGGTCGGTGTTTGCCAAACCGACGAGGGACAGCCGCTCGCGGTCGGGCAGCGGCTGGTGACCCTCGACGGGCAATTGCGCCGCTGGGACGGCTTCGTTTCGAGCGGCAGCGGTGCCGCCGCCGCCGAGCGGCTGATTCGCGCCAATCGCCTCGCCCAGCTCGGCCTCGAGCTGCCCGCGCTCGAACAGGCGTTGCGCACCTCCGAAGCTGCGCGCGACCTGGCCGTCCAGGCCGTCGCGCGCTTCCGACTACTCGGCGAGCAGGCCCGCGCCGCCGCCGCGGCCGCCGAGCGCGAGGCACGCGACGCGGTGCGAGCAGGGGACAGCGCCACCGCTGCGCTCGAACGGCTCGAAGGCCAGCGCACCGCGCTCGACCAGCGCCTCGACGACCTCAAGCCCGTGCTCGCCGCCGCCGCCGAGTCCGTCGCTGCAGCCGAAGCGGTGTTCGCAGGCCTGCCCGATCCCGACGCGCTCGAAGCCAGGCTGATGCAAGCCCGGGAGGAGGCGGCAATCCTTGCCGGCAAGGTCGCCGACAAACGCGCCGAAGCCGCGACCCGAGCCCGGGAGACCGCCACCGATCGCGAGCGCCACGGCACCGCCGGGCGCGAGCAGACCGAGTGGCAGCGCCGCCTGGCCGACGCCGAGCAGCGCCTGTCCGGAGCGCTCGACCGCCGCGGCGCGCAGACAGCCGAGCGCGACTCGCTCGCCGGCGACCCCGAACGGCTCGCTGCGGACATCGCCGACCACGAACAGGCCGCATCCGCCAATCAGGCCGAGGTCGCCGAGGCGGCCGGTGCCGAGCAGGCCGCGGAAACGGCGGTGAAGCACGCCGCTGCAACGCTCGCGGCGACCGGGGAAGCGATGGCCCAGGCGCGCGAGCGACGCGCCGCCGCCGCCGCCCGCGCCGACGCCCAGCAGGCGCGAAGTGCCGAGTTTGCCCGGCTCAGCGTCGAACGCTTCGAAACCCTGCCGCAGCGCCTGCCTGCCCTAATCGGCTTCGATCCCGCCGAGGCGGTCGACCCCGACGCCGAGTCCGCCACGCTCGAGCGCCTCACCGCGGACCGCGAGCGGCTTGGCCCGGTCAACCTCGTCGCCGATCAGGAGCTGGCCGAGATCGACGAGGCGCGCAGGCGCGGCGCGAGCGAATCGGAAGAGCTGACCGAGGCGATCCATCGCCTGCGCGGATCGATCGGCAGCCTCAACCGCGAAGGCCGGGTGCGCCTGCTGGAAGCCTACACGCGCGTCGACACCCACTTCCGCAGCTTGTTCACGACCCTGTTCGAGGGCGGCCAGGCGCATCTGGAGCTGGTCGAAAGCGACGACCCGCTCGAGGCCGGGCTCGAGATACTCGCGCAGCCGCCCGGCAAGCGCCTCGCCACTTTGACGTTGCTGTCGGGCGGCGAGCAGGCGCTGACCGCGATCGCGCTGATCTTCGCTTTGTTCCTGACCAACCCGGCGCCGATCTGCGTGCTCGACGAGGTCGATGCGCCGCTCGACGACGCCAATGTCGAGCGCTTCTGCGACCTGCTCGACCGAATGACAGCCGAGACCGCGACCCGCTACCTGATCGTCACCCACAACGCCGTGACGATGAGCCGAATGCACCGCCTCTACGGGGT
>JASLBJ010000247.1 GCA_030146725.1 Sphingomicrobium sp.
TGGCCCGCGCAGGGGCTGCCGAGCTTGCGGAAATTGCGGATGTCGTCGAGCGTCGGCCGCTCGTACCCGGTCAGGTACAGCAACGCGTAGATCAGCATCGATCCATGGCCCGCCGACAGCACGAAGCGGTCGCGGTCCGGCCAGTACGGATCGGCCGGATCATATTTGAGGTGGCGCGTGAACAATGCGGTCGCGGCATCCGCCATACCCATCGGCATGCCCGGATGGCCGCTGTTCGCGGTCTCGACCGCGTCCATGGCCAAGGCACGGATGGCATTGGCTAATCGGCGTTGGGTCGGCTGCAAAGCAAAAGGCTCCATCGACTATGATCAGCCGCGGCCGTGAGGCGGACCGATGGGATGGCCCCTTTGGGCGGTAGGCTGTTCACCGTCAATGCTTGCCCGCAACGCCCATCTTGCCTAGGCGCCCTTGCCATGAACGACGGGCTTGAAATGGACCACGGCATGCTGCCGGCGCTTGATCGGGCCGAGCGTGCGCTCGCCCGAATCGAGCGCACGATCGTGGAGCGCCGCGCCACCGACGCCAACCGCGATGGCGAGCTTCGCGCCAGGGTTCGCGACGCGATCGCCGAGCTCGACCAGATCATTCGCGAAGGACGCTGATGGCCGACGTCGACCTGACCATCGGCGGGCGCCTCTACCGCGTCGGCTGCCGCGCCGGCGAGGAGGACAGCCTGCGCAAGGCCGCCGAGCTGGTCGACGGCAAGATTGCCCAGGTGATCTCCGGGCTCGGCAACCAGTCCGAAGCGCGCCAGTTCCTGTTCGCCTCGCTGCTGCTTGCCGACCAGTTGATCGACAAGCCGCGCGCCGGGTCGGCGCCGCCAGCTGCACCCACCCCCGACCCGCTGCTTGCCGAGCGCGCTGACGCGCTGGCTTCGCGGCTCGAGTCGCTCGCCGATGCTCTCGAGCAGGAGGCGTCAAACAGAGCCGATGCTCCTGAGCGTGAGGCGTCGCCCAGAGCCGATGCTCTCGAGCATGAGGCGCCTGAGCAGGAGGCTTCGTCCTGACCCGTCGCCCTTGAGTGGAAGGCTGCGAACCCCTAAATAGGGCAGTGACGGGAACTGCCCGGTACGAGCTATAAAATCCCTGAGGCTATTTTTTATCCTAGGGAGCTGTCCCTGCCTGGACCCTGGTCCGGATCACATGGTTCCCACCTGACGTTTGTAGCGTCAGAGGATTTCCGGCAAACGGCCACGGTGGTCCCGTCACCTCCCCTCCCCTGGCTCGCCAAGGATTCGATCCGAAGCGCAGCGCTCGAAGCGCGCAAGGCCTATGTCCGCACGCTCAGCGACGCTGCCCGGGCAATCCTCGAACGGCGCCTTGCCGAGCGACTCACCGCTTTGTGCGCCGGCGCGCGCGTGGTCGGCGGCTATGCCCCGATCGGCAGCGAGATCAGCCCGCTTGCGGCGATCGAGGAAGCGCGCGCAGTCGGCGCGATTGTCGGTTTTCCGGCCTTTTCCGATCCCGCCAAGCCGTTCCGCTTCCTGGCCGGCGATCCCGCGGCCGGCGGACCGTTCGGAATTCTGCAGCCGCGCCCCCCCGCGCCTCCGGTCGACCCCGACCTGATTTTCGTGCCCCTCATCGCCGTCGACTCCGCCGGAACGCGCCTTGGCCGCGGCAAAGGCCATTACGACCGCGTGCTTGCACCCCTTCGCCGCAATGGCGCCCGGTTGATCGGAGTCGGGTGGCCGCTCCAGCGCCTTCGCGAAGCGATTCCCCACGACGAGTGGGACGTGCCCCTCGACGCCTTCGCCAGCCCTGAGGGTATCGAATGGTTCGACCTGTAGGCGGCGAAACTGTCGCTCGCTGAACACCATCCCGGCCCGCTTGTTGTGCACTGCAGCATGAGCCCCTATCTCTCTGGCCGGTCGCGGCAAGCCACGCCACAGGACCCCAGGAGTAAATGCCATCCGCGGTCTTCACCACAGCCTCACCCGTCTTGCTGCCTTGCGCAAAGTGCTGCCTCAGGGCCTGGGCAGCGACTCGGGCCGTCTCGCGACCATGGGCCAGTTCGGCTCCAACCCTGGAGCGCTTGTCGCCCGCACCTATGTTCCTGCCAACCTCGCCTCCGGAGCGCCGCTGGTGGTCGTGCTGCATGGCTGCACGCAAACCCCCGATGGCTACGATCACGGCTCGGGCTGGTCGCGCCTGGCCGACGAACTCGGCTTCGCGCTGCTGTATCCCGAGCAGGTCCGGGGCAATAATCCCAATCTCTGCTTCAACTGGTTTTCGCCCACCGACGCGGCCCGCGGGCGCGGCGAGGCCTTGTCGATCCGCCAGATGGTTGCTGCAATGCACCAAGCCCATGGCACCGATCCGAAGCGCACCTTCGTCACCGGCCTGTCGGCGGGCGGCGCGATGACCGCGGCGATGCTCGCCACCTATCCCGAGGTGTTCGCGGGCGGAGCGGTGATCGCCGGCCTGCCGTTCGGAACCGCGCACAACGTCCCCGAGGCGCTCGAGCGGATGCGCGGCCAGGGTGGCCCCGCTGCCGGCGATCTCTCTGCGCTCGCCCGCTCCGCCTCCGGCCACACGGGTCCCTGGCCGACGCTGTCGGTGTGGCACGGCACCAGCGACGCCACCGTCAATCACGGCAACGCCGCTTCGCTGATCGACCAGTGGCGCGGGCTTCACCAGGTGTCCGCCTCGCCCTCGTCCGAAGACCGGGTCGACGGTTACCCGCACCGCGTCTGGACCGATCCCGCGGGCCGCCCGGTGATCGAGGAATATCGCATCACCGGAATGGCGCACGGCACCCCGCTCAGCACAAGCGCACCCGATTCGGACGAGGTGGCCGGTGCGTTCATGCTCGAGGTCGGCATCTCCTCGACGCGCCGGATTGCCGCTTTCTGGGGCATCGACCAGGGCGCCGACGTCCGCCGCTCAGCCGACGCCGATGTCGCTCCAGCCCCCGCTCCGAAGTCTGCTGCGACGCAGGTGGTTCAGCTGCGTCCCGAACCGCGGCCAGCTCCAGAGCCCGCACCCGGAGCATCCGATCCTGGTCCGTCGGGCATCGGCAAGACGATCGAGGACGCGCTGCGCGCCGCCGGGCTGATGCGTTAGGCCGACCGTCTTCATTCAACATTCACCCCGACTGGGGAACAAGCAACGGCTGCCGGCGCTGAGCACCGGTCAAGTCGGGGTTAGTCTATGCGGGTTGTTGCGTTTGTCTGTTGGCTCCTCGCATTTGGTTCGCAGCCTGCGCTCGCGGCATCCTCCCCCGCCCTTGAACCGCTTGAGCGCCAGCTTGGCTGGCTCGCTGCCGCTAAGACGAGCGACGTCGGGATTGCCGCGCTCGACCTCGAATCGGGCGAACTGGTCAGCGTCCGCGGCGACGAACCTTTCCCGATGGCGAGCACGGTCAAGATCGCGATTGCCGCCAATTATCTTGCCCAAGTCGAATATGGCCGCCGCTCGTTGGACGATCGGATCGGCGGCCGCACTGCCGCAAGCCTGATGGACGCGATGATCATCCGCAGCGACAATCATGCGACCGACGTGCTGCTGCGCGACCTCGGTGGTCCGGCCATCGTTCAGCAGTGGCTCGATCAGCACCAGCTCAAGGGCCTGCGGATTGACCGCTCGATCGCCGACCTGCTGCGTGCGCAACGCGACCTCAGGGACGTGCGCGATTCGAGCACGCCGCGGGCGATGGTCGACCTGCTTCAGCGGATCGACAGCGGCAAGTTGCTCAAGCCCGAGGGCCGCTCCTATCTGCTGACGCTGATGGCGCGCTGCCAGACCGGCAAG
>JASLBJ010000265.1 GCA_030146725.1 Sphingomicrobium sp.
GAAGGGGTCGAGTGCCTCGGGATCATCCCCGGCAAGGTCCGCCGCCTCGAACCCGCCCCCGGCCGCCCGGTCCCGCACATGGGCTGGAGCAAGGTCTCGGTCGCCGACCCATCGATCGGCCTGGCAGACGGCGACTACCTCTACTTCGCCCACAGCTTCGCCTGCGATCCGTCATCGGCAACGGTTGCCAGCGCGGAACATGGCCGCGAGATCCCCGCAGTCGTCCGCAAGGCCAACTGGCTCGGCGCGCAATTCCACCCCGAACGCTCGGGCGCGGCAGGCGCGCGCTTCCTCGAAAGCTTCCTCGCATGATCATCTACCCCGCCATGGACCTGATGGACGGCCAGGCCGTGCGCCTCCGCCAGGGCCGCTTCGACGACGCGACCCGCTACCCGACCGACCCCGCCGAAGCCCTCGCCGCCTTCGCCGACGCCGGAGCGGAATGGGCCCACATCGTCGACCTCGACGGCGCCCGCGCGGGCGCTCCCGTCCAGCACGACCTGATCGCCTCGCTGGCCCAAGCATCAACCTTGAAGCTGCAAGTCGGCGGCGGCTTCCGCACCCGCGACCAGGTCGCCGCAATGTTGGATTCCGGAGTGGCCCGAGTAGTCATCGGCTCCCTCGCAATTCGCGCCCCACATATGGTGCTCGCACTGTCACAGGAGTTCGGCCCCGACCGCATCACCCTCTCGCTCGATGTCCGCATCGAATCCGGAACCCCGATGGTCGCAGTTCATGGCTGGACCGAAGCCTCGGGCCTAAGCCTGTGGGACGCCGCCGCCCTCCACCCCCAGGGCCGCCACCTCCTCCTCACCGACGTCGGCCGCGACGGAATGCTCGAAGGTCCCAACTTCGACCTGCTCGAGGAAGCCGCGACCCGTTTGCCCCACCTGGCAATCCAGGCATCGGGCGGCGTCACCTCGCTCGACGACCTCGCCCGCCTGCGCACCGACGGCGCGATCGTCGGCCGCGCCTTGTGGGAAGGCCGCATCGACCTCTGCCAAGCACTCGCAAATGCCCGCACGTAGGATCATCCCCTGCCTCGACGTCAAGGACGGTCGAGTGGTCAAGGGCGTCCAGTTCCGCGACCACCGCGATGCCGGGGACATCGTCGAGCAAGCGCTACGCTACCGCGACGAAGGCGCCGACGAACTGGTGTTCTACGACATCAGCGCCAGCGCCGAGGACCGCACCCTCGACCTCGACTGGGTGCGTCGCATTGCGCGCATCATCGACATTCCGTTCTCGGTGGCCGGCGGAATCCGCAGCCGCGACCATGCCGCCGCCTGCCTCGACTCGGGCGCCGACAAGGTGTCGATCAACTCGCCCGCGCTCGAGCGGCCGGCGCTGATCGATGAGCTTGCGCGCGATTTCGGCAGCCAGTGCATCGTGCTCGGCGTCGACAGCTTCGACGCCGGCGGCACCCACCTCGTCCACCAATATACCGGCAGCCCCGAACGGAGCCGCGACACCGGCCTATCCACGCTCGACTGGGTACGCGAGGCCTGCGACCGCGGGGCAGGGGAGGTGGTCCTCAACTGCATGCGCAACGACGGGGTCCGCACCGGCTACGACATCGCCCACACCGCCGTGGTGATCGAAGCCGTCACGGTGCCCGTCATCGCATCCGGCGGAGCCGGAACGCCCGAGCATTTCCGCGCCGCCTTCGACGCCGGCGCAAGCGGCGCCCTCGCCGCAACCGTCTTCCACGATCGCCTGATCGCGATCCCCGACCTCAAGGAGTATCTCAGCCAATGCGGGATCGAAATGCGCCGCTGACCACGGAGATGACCGCCGATCTCGCCTGGGACAAGATGGACGGCCTGCTTCCCGCGGTAGTTCAGGACCGGCGCTCCGGCCGTCTGCTGATGCTTGGCTACATGGACCGCGCGGCACTCACCGCGACGCTCGACAGCGGCTTTGCGACCTTCTTCAGCCGCTCGAAGGCGCGGTTGTGGCAGAAAGGCGAGACCAGCGGCAACCGCCTGCACGTCCATGCGGTGCACACCGATTGCGACAGCGACGCACTGCTGGTGCTCGCCGACCCCGAAGGTCCGACCTGTCATCTCGGCACCGCAAGCTGTTTCACGAGCGCCGATCTCGAAGGCCCCGGCTGGCTGGCCGACCTGTCCGCGATCGTCCACCAACGCGCGACTGCCGACGCGGACAGCAGCTACACCCGCCGCCTGCTCGACGAAGGGCCGGCGCGCATCGCGCAGAAAGTCGGCGAGGAGGGGGTCGAAGTCGCGCTCGCCGCCGTCACCCGCGATGCGGCCGGCTGCGCGGAAGAGGTCGCCGACCTGCTCTACCATCTGACCGTGCTGATGGAGGCGCGCGGCTTCGGCTGGCAGGAGGTCGTTGCCGTCCTGCGCGCCCGGCACGCCGGCTAGGCGGCGCTCTCCAGCACACTCACCGCATGGTCGAACAAGGCCGGGGAAGAGGCCGCAACGATCCTGCCGTCGCTGCAATCCTGGCCCCCGCTCCAGTTCCCGACCACTCCGCCTGCCGCCGCAACCAGCGGAATCAGCGCATTATAGTCATGCGGCTTGAGCCCGGCCTCGACCACCAGGTCGATGCTCCCCGCGGCCAGCCGCGCATAGGCATAGCCATCATGGCCGAAGCGGATGGTCCGCGCCGACCCGCGTAGCTGATCGAACGCCTCCAGCTCGGCTCCGGTAAACAGATAAGGATCGGTGGTCGAAAGCCGCGCTTCCTCAATCCGCTCGCACCCGCTCGCGCGCAGCCCGGTCTGCACGTCCCCGATCAGCATCACGGCCGTCGACCCATGCCCGACATAGGTCTCGTCGAGACATGGCGCATCGACCAATCCAAGCACCGGCCGGCCGTTCTCCAGCAGCGCAATCAGCGTCACCCAGGTCGGCAGGCGGCAGATGAACGACCGCGTGCCGTCCACCGGATCCAGGCTCCACGTGTAAGGACCGGCAGCCGGGCGGTCGGGCAATTCCTCCCCGGTGATCCCATGGTCGGGGTAGCGTGCTTCGATCAGCGCGCGGATCGCCCGCTCGGCCTCGACATCCGCCTCGGTCACCGGATCGAAGCCGCCGGCGCTCGGCTTGCCCCGGGCTGCTACGCCGTCGGCCCATCGCGGCAGCGTCTCCACTCGCGCCGCACGCGCAAGCTCCTGTGCGAAGCTGACAATTTCCGGTGCAACGCTCATTTCAGCCGCTTGGGGCCCGGCACTGCGCGGGTCAAGCGAAGGCGACCTCGGCGACATCGGCAATGTCGACCCGGCGCCGGATCAGCCGCCAGCGGTCGCCGTCGACCAGCACTTCGGGGGTAAGCGGCCGGCTGTTGTAGCAGCTCGACATGGTCGCGCCGTAGGCACCCGCGGTGCGGAAGACCATCAGGTCGCCGGGCTCCATCGCGTCCATCTCGCGGTCCATCGCAAACGTGTCGCCGCTCTCGCACACGGGCCCGACGACATTGGCGCGGACCCGTTTCCCCGATGGCTCGACCGCTTCGATCGCATGATAAGCATCGTAGAGGGCCGGGCGCATCAGGTCGTTCATCGCGGCATCGACGATGATCCACGGCGCGCTCGCTCCGGGCTTCAGCCGCACCACCCGCGCCAGCAGCACACCGGCATTGGCGACGATCAGCCGCCCCGGCTCAAACAGCAGCCGCAGCTTCCAGTCAGCGGTGACCCGCCGCACCATCGCGCCATAAGCCTCGGGCGTCGGCGGGTCGGGAGTGCCGCGATCGTAGGGCACGCCGAGCCCGCCGCCGAGGTCCGCGATGCGGATGTTCGCGCCCTCGGCGCGCAGGCCAGCGATCAGCTCGCCAAGACGCTTGAAGGCTGCCTCGAGTGGCTGCAGGTCGGTCAGCTGGCTGCCGATATGGACCGCCACCCCGGTGACATCGATCCCGGGCAGCGAGCGTGCGATCCCGTATGCCTCCATCACCATGCCGGCGGGGATGCCGAACTTGTTGTCCGCCGTACCCGTGGTGATCTTGGCGTGCGTGCCCGCGCTGACATCGGGATTGACCCGGAAGCCGACCGGCGCCGTGCGACCGAGTGCGACCGCGACCTCGCTCAACGTCACCACTTCCTCGGTCGATTCGAGGTTGAACTGCAGCACGCCGCCGGTCAGCGCCTCGGCCATCTCCACTTCGGTCTTGCCAACACCCGAAAAGACGATCCGCCCCGACGGGATGCCCGCTTCGATCGCTCGGCGATACTCGCCAATCGACACGACGTCGGCGCCGAGCCCGGCATTCCCAAGCACGCGCAGCACCGACCGGTTCGGATTGGCCTTGACTGCGAACGCCACCAGCGGATCGACCGGGCCCGCGACCGCCTCGCGCATCACCCGCGCGTGGCGCTCCATCGTCGCCGTCGAATAGACATAGACCGGAGTTCCGACCGCTTCGGCGATCGCTTTCAATGGCACTTCCTCGCACCACATCCTGCCGTCGCGCAGCCGGAAATGGTCCATCAGGCGGCCATATCGAGAATGTTGCCGAGGATCCGCTGCCCGACCGGACTGAGGATCGATTCGGGGTGGAATTGCAGCCCGACCTGCCGGGCTTGGCGGTCGCTGATCGCCATCGCCATGCCATCGTAGGCCGCGTGCACGCGGAAGCGTCCGGGTATGTCGGGCGTGCACAAAGAGTGGTAGCGCCCGACCCGGATCGGCCCTTCGATCCCTGCGAACGGCCCGGCGCCGTCATGCTCGATCAGCGACACCTTGCCATGCACCGGCTCGGCCGAGCGGACCACGGCGCCACCGGCTTCGAGCACGATTGCCTGATGGCCAAGGCACACACCGAGCAGCGGCGCCTTCGCCTCGCGCGCAAGACGGATCAGCGGCATCGAGCAGCCCGCATCCTCGGGCCGGCCGGGACCGGGCGACAGCAGGATCAGTGCTCTCTCGTCCAATGCTTCCGACAGTGCCCGCTCCGGCTCGACCCCGTTCCTGACGACCCGCACCCGCGCGCCAAGACGGCCAAGCGCTTCGACGATATTGAAGGTGAAGCTGTCCTGGTTGTCGATCATCAGCACGTTGATGGTGTTCGGGACGCTCATGCCCTTGCTCCTTCCGCCGCGGCGATCGCCGACAGCACCGCGGACGCCTTGCGCCGCGTTTCATCCGCTTCCGCCGCGGGATCGCTGTCGTGCACCACGCCGGCGCCCGCGCGCACGTATGCGACTCCATCGCGGACCAGTGCCGAGCGGATCACCACGCCAGTATCCATCGCGCCCTCGCCGCTGAGCCAGCCGATCGCCCCCCCGTAGGGCCCGCGCTTGGTGCGCTCGAACCGCCGCAGCAGCTGAGTCGCGCGAAGCTTCGGTGCGCCCGACAGCGTGCCCACGTTGAGGCAGGCAGCAAGTGCGTGCAGCGCGTCCAGACCATCGGCCAGGCGACCCTTGACCGAGCTCACCAGGTGCATGACCCGGGCAAAACGCTCGACAGTCATCAGCTGGTGCACCCGCCGGGTGCCCGGCTCGCTGACCTGCGCGACATCGTTCCGCGCAAGGTCGACCAGCATCATATGTTCGGCGACCTCTTTCTGGTCGAGCCGCAAGTCGGCTTCCATGCGGTCGTCCTCGTCCGGGTCGCGCCCCCGTGGCCGAGTGCCCGCGATCGGCTTCACTTCGACCATCACCTGCCCACCCTCTGGCAGCACCCGCACCGACGTCTCGGGAGAGGAGCCGAACAGGATGCTGCCCGCTTGAGCCGCAAAGAACATATACGGGCTGCGGTCGCTCGCCCGAAGCCTCGCGAACGCCGCCAGCGGGTCGCCGCATGGAGTGCTGAAGGTGCGCGAGGGCACGATCTGGTAGACGTCGCCGGCCGCCACATGCTCCTTCAATCGCACCACGACGTCGGCGAAGGCCGCATCGTCGAGGTCGGTGTCCGGCTCGAGCACCGCTCCCGCCGCGAGTTCCGCAATCCGCACCGGCACGGCCCCGGCGCATCGCCGCTCGAGATCGCCGAGCAGTTCGACGGCAGCGAAATGCGCGCGCCGGTCGTCGTCCCCGCCGTCCGAGAACGCACTGCACACGAGCCGCGGCATCAGCCCGGGTTCCGCGATCACCGCCGACTCCGCGAGCCAGAAGACGAGATCGGGAAAGCCCGCCAGGTCTTCGGAATTGGCCGGGAGTTCCTCGAACAGGTCGACATGGTCGAATGCCACGACCCCGCCGAGCAAGACGGTGAACGGCTCCTCGGGCGTGTCGCTGTGCATTCCGACGAGCACCGCGCGAAGCACGTCGAACGGGGACGGAGCGCCAAGCCGTAATCTCGAGTCCATCTCCTGCGATCGCTCGAAGCGCAGCAGCAATCGGCCGGGCTCGCTCGCCGCAACCCGATCGGCGAGCACCCGCTCGAGCACCCGCAGCACCGCCCTGCCACCCGGCGACAGGCTCTCGATCGTCACGTCGAGCCCGCGGCATTCGATGCGTACGGCCGCCCGGTCGAGGATCATGCTTGCGCCCGCAGTCGTCTCGAGCAGCATCGTGTCCGGCCGCCGTCCGCCGTCGCTCAGCGCCGCATAGAGCGCCAGCAGGTCGGCCTGCGCGCC
>JASLBJ010000306.1 GCA_030146725.1 Sphingomicrobium sp.
CCGGTGGCTAGGCGGTCACGCCGGCTTTTACCCGTGCCTGGAAGCTCTTGCGCAGCTTCTGCAGCTTGGGCGGGATGGTTGCCACGCAATAGGGATTGCGCTGGCCTTCACGCGCCCAATAGTCCTGGTGATAATCCTCGGCCGGATACCAGTGCGCTGCCGGCTCGATCGTCGTCACGACCCGCCCGCCAAGGTCGGCGTTGGCGCGGGCCAGTGCGGAGCGGGCTGCAGCTTCCTGCTCGGGCGACTGCGGAAAGATCGCCGAGCGATACTGGGTGCCGACGTCATTGCCCTGGCGGTTAAGCTGGGTCGGATCATGCGTGGCAAAGAAAATGTCCAGCAGCTCGTCGAGGCCAAGCTGCTCTGAGTCGAAGGTGACCCGAATCGCTTCGGCATGGCCGGTGCGGCCGTCGCAAACTTGCCTGTAGGTCGGGTCCACGGTCTGACCGCCGGTATAGCCACTCTCGACCGACTTCACGCCGACCACATCGAGGAACACCGCCTCGGTGCACCAGAAGCATCCTCCGGCAAGCACTGCCGTTTCCTGCGCCATTGTATCGCTCCTTGCTTGAACAGGCAGGCGAGATGGGGCTGCCGACAGCCAATTGCGAGGCACGGTCGATCCGGGATCCCGCATGCATTTGGGAAATGAGAGATCGAACACCGATACATTCCGTTAATTTCGGGTATTGGCGTCTAACCACACTATGTTCGATGGCGGCCAAGAAGCCGCATCGCCGCGTAACCCGGGAGCATTAAACTGCGCCAAGCGACTGAAAAAAAAGCGAAGGACGGAATGAGACAGCCGCGATTGCTGCTGATCGACGATGAGCCTGCGCTGGCGGACTATCTGGCCGATGCGGCGCGCGAGTGCGGGTTCGAACCGGTCCTGACATCCGAGGATGAGCTTTTCCGCGAACGCTTTCTCGAGGAGCGGCCAGACATCGTTGCGCTCGACCTGCAGATGCCGGGCATGGACGGCGTGGAACTGCTCCGCTTCCTTGCCGACCAGAAGTATCGCGGACCGGTGCTGATCGTCAGCGGGTTCGACCGCCGAGTGCTCGATTCCGCGTTCCGGCTTGGTGAAGCGCTTGGCCTGACAATGATCGGGCCGCTCGAGAAGCCGCTTCGGCTGGCTGCCCTCGAGCTGGTGCTGAACGACGTCAAGGCGATGCTGGTGCAATGACCGCCGGGCCCGAGCTGGCGCTGGTCGAAGGCCTGGAGCGGGCGCTCATCAACCACCGGCTGCACATGCTCTATCAGCCCAAGGTGGCGCTGACCGATGGCGCGCTGGTCTGCGTCGAGGCCCTGGTGCGCTGGACCGATCCTGAGCTCGGGACCGTTCCGCCGTCCTGCTTCGTGCCGCTGGCAGAGAAGCACGGGCTGATCGGCGAGCTCACCCAATGGGGGTTGCGGACGACGCTTCGCCAGTGGGTCGCGTGGAAGGCGCAGGGTATCGACACCAAGGTCGCATTCAACATCTCCGCGCTGAGCCTCGACGAACTCGACTTTCCGGATTTGGTCGAGCGCATGTGCCGCTGTCTGAATGTGCCACTCGACCGGCTGGTGCTCGAATTGACGGAGGGCGCGACCCAGCCGCTGATCAAGATGATGGACACTCTGACCCGTTTCCGGATCAAGGGCATCGAGCTTGCGATCGACGATTTCGGCACCGGCTATTCCTCGCTCAACCAGCTTCGGCAGCTGCCGTTCAGCGAGCTCAAGGTCGATCAGGCGTTCGTCGCCGACGCGGTGCGTTCGCGTGATGCGCGCCTGATCATCCGCTCGGTGGCGGAGCTTGCACGCGGTCTTGGGCTGACGGCCACCGCCGAGGGGGTGGAAACAGTCGAGCAGTTGCGGCTCGTCCGCGAGCTCGGCTGCGAACTGGTACAGGGCTATCTGGTTTCGGAGCCGCTGGCTGCGCAGGACCTCCAGGCGTGGCTGAACGAGTTCCAGCAGCGCTGGCCCGAACTCATCGGCGAAGGGACTGGCTGCACTGATCACGTGATCACCTTCGCAGCTGAGGATTGATCGCTCGAACGAGCTTCAGGCGAACAGCTCCTTTGCGCGGGTCATTGCCGCGATCCCGGCGTCGATCGTCGGGTCCCGCTTGGCGAAGCACAAGCGGACGAGATGGCGCGGGGGATTGTCGTCGGCAAACGGCGAGAGCGGTATGACCGCGACCCCCGCCCGGCTGACCGCCGCGGATGCGAAGGCTTCGTCGTCGGCAGCAATGCCCGACCGGGCCAGGTCGATGCACATGAAGTAGGTCGAAGCGCTTGGGAGCACAGCAAAACCGGCGTCCTCCAGCCCCGCGGTCATGCGGTCCCGGGCCCGGGCGAAACCCTCACGCATCGGAGCGATCCAGGGATCGCCTTCGGTCAGCCCGAACGCGACAGCCGACTGGAGATTGGGCGCGGTCGCGAAGGTCAGGAACTGGTGCGCGCGCGCGGCAATGCTGGCGAGTTCGGGCGGGGCCACCAGCCAGCCGACCTTCCAGCCGGTCAGCGAGAACATCTTGCCTGCCGAGCCGATCTTGATCGTTCGCTCGGCCATGCCCGGCAGTGTTGCGATCGGCGTGAATGGCTGACCGTCAAGCAGCACATGCTCCCACACTTCGTCGCTGATGACGAGAAGATCGCGCTCGATTGCGACTGCGGCAATCGCCTCAAGCTCATCGTTGTCGAATAGCCGCCCGGTGGGATTGTGCGGGTTGTTGACGACGATCGCGCGGGTCCGCGGGCTCATTGCAGCGTTGATGGCGTGGGCCTCGATTCGCCATTGCGGCGGCTGCAGCGCAACCTCGCGCACTATTCCGCCGGCGCGGCGGATCAGCGGCGCATAGGCGTCGTAGGCGGGGGTGAAGACGATCACCTCGTCGCCAGGTTCGACGACCGCGAGCAAGCTTGCGGCGATCGCTTCTGTCGCTCCGCTGGTGACGCAGACATTGGCGGCGTCGAGCGCGATGCCATGATGGCGCGCATAATGCGCGGCAACCGCCTCACGCAGCACCGGCAGCCCGCGTGATGGCGCATATTGGTTGGAGCCCTCGGTGATCGCGCGAGCGGCGGCTTCCAGGATCGCGTCCGGCCAGCCGAAATCAGGAAACCCCTGCCCCAGATTGACGGCCCCATGCTCGGCGGCGGCAAGGCTCATCCGCTCGAACACGCTGGTCGCCATGGTCCTGTACAGCGGGTTCAAGCCTACCTCCGTGCTGGCATCCGTCTTACCCAGGCTCGCGGCTCCAGGCGAGGGCGCAACCATTTGCCGGCAGTGCGCATTATTTCGTGGATGAAACAGATCGCCGCAGCCGCCGCTATTGCCGCACTGGCCGCCTGTGCGACTGTTCCCCCTGCTGCCGAGACGGAAACCGAGCGGGCCCAAGTGGATGAGGCTAACACGGCGCCCGGCTTCGATCCGGACCGAGTGCGCACCGATCTCGAAAGTACGGCGCGTGCGCGGTATGGCGACCTGCTCGTTGACCGTGCGCTTGCCGCCGACGTCTATCTGTTCGCCAAGCA
>JASLBJ010000005.1 GCA_030146725.1 Sphingomicrobium sp.
AGACTTATCTAGAGCCTACGTGCGACGCGGATCGGTCGAGCGCAACTCCCAGTGGCGGGTCGGCTGACCACCCGAACCAGCGTTTCGACACCGCGAAGTAGGCATGTGGCGGCGGCGATCAGGTAGCTGAGGCCGTAGGCGCCTTGCTGATCGTTTGCGGGATCCTGTTGCCTGTCTTGGTCGCTGCTTCAGTGGCTGGTGCACAGCGACGGAACGACCGAACTAGAGCGCTTTGGACTGAGGTGCCGTCAGGCGCGGAGCAGCGTCTGACGTGCTTCAGGTACGGTGATGGGCAGGCGTGGCTAACGATTCTGCCGCCGGTTCGAAGAACGCTGAACGGCCGCACGACCAAACCTGCAGGGCGAGGAACATTGTAGCGGCGCGCCGAGCCGAGCCAAGTCATGTTCCTGGACCGACATGAGGCAACCAGCCGAAGTGACTGGCAAGCGTCGTTAACGATCCTGCCGCCGCTCTAGCACCCTCAATCAACGAATGGCACGCTGTGGTACGGCGGCGCAGAGGGCGAAGACAATCATCATAGCTTTTGGGGGTTCCTGGTCTTTTTCCTAGTCTTCATCCGAGGGCTGTCTCTGCGGGTGAAGCAAAGCTGCGCTCGACCTATCACTCCCGCACCTTCGACAGCGAACTAGCGATTGCGGGGCCTTCTCATTCTTCATGTTGTTTGCGGCCACCACCGTCGAGATGCCCGCAATCCCGAAGAGAGGGAGCAAGTTGCATCTGTGTTGCATGGTGCTGCCGAGCGCCAAAGGTAAATGGCTGGGATCAGGGAAAAGCGATGGCAACACTGCGCAACCCAGATTGGGGCAGGGGAGGGCATCTGCCACCGCCAAGCCTCTGATGAGGCTAGTCTAAAGCTGGATGCCCCGCGAGGATTCGAACCTCGATTGACGGATTCAGAGTCCGTAGTCTTACCATTAGACGACGGGGCAGCGTAGCGCCGGCGCGGGATAGGAAGGGCGCTCGGGACTGTCAACGGCGCGGTTGGCCGGCAATCGGCGGAGCGCGCTTGCTCTTGGCCACGGTTCGGGATTAAACGAGCCTTAAGTCAGCCGGCGTTGTTGCGCGCGGTGAAGGATCAGAACGGGCACCAGCATGGCGCAGATCGCCAGCGCGCCGGCCTTGCATCACGGGCAACCGCGGCAGGGCGGGCCAGACGGACGAGGGTTGCCGGAACGGCGGCAGGGGCCGCGCCACACCTATGGCGCAATCGATCTTGGAACCAATAATTGCCGCCTGCTGGTGGCACGGCCAATCGACGGAAGCTTTACCGTCGTCGACGCATTTTCGCGCGTGGTCCGGCTTGGCGAGGGTTTGTCCCATAGTGGCCGGCTGTCGGACGAAGCGATGGACCGCGCCGTCGGTGCGCTTGCGATCTGTGGCGAGAAGCTGCGCCGGCGCAATGTCTCCATCTCGCGCTCGGTCGCGACCGAGGCATGCCGCCGGGCCGAAAACGGGCGCGAATTCATCGACCGGGTGGCACGGGAAACCGGCATCCTGCTCGACATCATCCCACCGCAGGAGGAAGCGAGGCTGGCGGTGCTCGGCTGCCATAAATTGCTCGAGCCGGGCGATGGGCCGGCGTTGATCTTCGACATCGGCGGCGGCTCCACCGAGCTGGTGCTGGTCGACCAGGTCGACGGCGTTCCCAAGATTCGCAGTTGGTGGAGCGCTCCGTGGGGGGTCGTCTCGCTGACTGAAAGCGAAGGTAGCGAGATGATCGGCGGCGACGACCGAGTGCTTGCGTACAAGCGCATGCGCGAGCGCGCCCGGCGCGCCTTCGCCCGCTTTGCCGAAATGCTTCCGTCCGACCGCGAGGGTATCCGCCTGCTCGGTACGAGCGGGACGGTGACCACGCTGGCCAGCGTCTACCTCGCGCTTCCGTCCTACGACCGCCGCGCGGTCGATGGGCTGCACGTGCCGACCGAGGCGATGCAGCGGATAAGCCAGACCATCAGCGAGATGGATCATGCCGAGCGCTCGACGCTGCCATGTATCGGCCGCGAGCGGGCCGATCTGGTGGTCGCGGGTTGCGCGATCCTCGAGGCGATCGTCGAGATCTGGCCGGCCAAGAACCTGGGCGTCGCCGACCGCGGTATTCGCGAGGGCATCCTGCGCTCGCTGATGGCGCGCGACGGGTACGTCCTGTGACGGCGCGTTTTCGTTGAAGCACATCCGTACCGCCAAGGGGCGCAAGGTGTCGTCGACGCGGTGGCTCGAGCGGCAGCTCAACGATCCCTATGTCAAGCGCGCGAGAGCCGAGAATTACCGCAGCCGCGCGGCTTACAAGCTACTCGAGCTCGACGAAAAGTTTGGGCTGCTGCGTGGGGTCAGGACGGTGATCGACCTTGGCATCGCGCCTGGCGGGTGGAGTCAGGTGGTGCGGCGCAAAGTGCCCGCAGCGGCAATTGTCGGGATCGACCTGCTTCCGACCGACCCGATCGATGGGGTGACGATCCTGGAGCTCGATTTCATGGCCGAGGAGGCGCCGGGGCGGCTGCGTGATGCGCTTGGCGGACCGGCCGACCTGGTGCTGTCGGACATGGCGGCGAACACCGTCGGCCATCCGCAGACCGATCATCTGCGCACCATGGGCCTGGTCGAAGCAGGGCTCGAGTTCGCGATCGAAGTGCTTCGTCCAGGCGGGGCGTATGTTGCCAAGGTGCTTGCCGGTGGTGCCGACAATGCATTGGTCGCGGCGATGAAACGCCACTTCGCAACCGTCAAGCACGCCAAGCCGCCGGCCAGCCGCAAGGGATCGTCGGAATGGTATGTGGTAGCCCAGGGCTTCAAGGGCGTGGCCCAGGAGCCCACAGGCTGAGCATACAAGGTAAAGGCTCACCCCGTGGCGGACGAGCCCTGACCTCAATCGGCGATACTGTCCGGCTTAGCCGTGGTCCGGTTCAGGCCGCGGCGGGAGGCGGCGATGGCGCGTCAGCCGTTCGACCGGGCCTCGGCGATTGCTTCCTTGAGCGTCTCATAGCCCACCGCGCTGTTGATCACGCGGTTGCCGACGATGAACAACGGTGTGCCGGTCGCACCGAGCTGCCCGGCGACCTGGAAATTGCTCTTGAGCTCGGCCTCGATCGCCGGATCGTTGGGCAGGACCATCGGGATCCCGGCGGCTTTTGCTGCTGCCTCGACGGTCTGCGGCGCGGGACGGCCAGCCTCCCACTGGGCATCGTAGAACTGCTTGAACCGCCCGGCCTTCGACGCGGCGAGCGACATGCGTGCGGCGACGACGCTTGCTTCTCCGAGGACTGGAAGCTCCTTGTAGACGACGCGCAGCCCCTTGTCCTCCTTGAGCAACCGGTCGAGGTGCGCGTTGCTCGCCTTGCAATAGGGGCACGCGTAATCGTAATATTCGACCAGCACGACGTCGGGCTTAGCGGCTCCCCGCCACGAGCTTCCGAACGGCGTTTCGATTGCGGCGCGATTGGCGGCAAGCGCGGGCTCATACTGGCTGTCGCGGAGCTTGTCGGAGGTTTCGACGAGGATCTGCGGGTCGGCGAGCAGGCCCTGGCGAACGATCCGGGTGCCGACCAGCTGCGGTGCCGCAAGCAGCAGCAGGGCGGCGGTCACCACCGCTCCGACGACGCCGCCGGCGAGCCCGGGCAGGAATGCCGACGGCCCCGGCTTGACTACATCCGGCCTGCCGACCCCCGCCTCGCTCACTTGTGTCTCGCTCCCTGATCCTTGCGTCTCGTTCACCGCTTCTTCTCGAAATTCTTGTCTTTTTTCTTCAGCTCGGTGCGTGACACCATGGCGATGTCCTGCGCTCGAAGATAGTCCGGAGTGCCCAGCGGGATGCCCTTGAGTGCCATCTCGGCACTGGCCAAAGCGAGCTTGGGCTTGCCCTCCAGGTTGTTGCGTTCGGCCGACGCGAGGGCAGCGCGCCCAAGATCGCCTTCGCGATCGTAGATGATGCCGAGCTGATACCAGGCGAACGGGTTTTCATTGTCGCGACTGATCGCCGCCTTGAGCACCTGCTTGGCCTCGCTGAAATTGGCGCTCTTCTCGGTCGCGATCAGCGAATGGCCGAGCATCGCGGCGATGAGCGGGTGATTGCCCGAGCGCGCGCTTGCCTCGCGCAGCGGCGCGATCGCATCGGCGGGCCGGCCGGATTCAAGCAGGATCTGACCCTGCAGCTCGAGGAAGAAGGGGTCGTCCGGATCGGCCGCCAGCAACGCCTGCGCCTCGGACAGCGCTTTGTCGGGGTAGGCGCCGACATGGTAGGCATAGGCACGGGCGTAATGCGCGGGGACGCTCTTGTCGCTCTCGGGGTAGCGGGTAACCGCGAGCTTGGGATTGACGAAGCCGATCAGCTTGGCTTTGACCCGCTGGAAACGTGCATCGAGCCGGGTATCGACCGGGCGATCCCAGGCCGGGTCCTTGCTCAGCGCTGCCTGAAGCGTGGCGACGCGCTCGGTCGAAAGCGGATGTGTTCGGCCGTAACTGTCCTTCGCGTAGATCGCGAGGCGATACTCCTGGTTGGCGAGCTTCTTGAAGAACTCGATGCTGCCGCGCCCGCTGATCCCCGCAGCCGCAAGATATTTGGCGCCGGCGAGATCGGCGGAGCTTTCCTGGGTTCGGCTGAAGGCGAGAAACTTGCCCATCGCTGCCTGCTGGCCGGCCATCATGATGCCCATGCCGGCGTCTCCGGCACCCGCGGCGATGGCCAGCGCACCGAGCACCATGGTGGCGATAGTGATGCCCGTCGCCTCGCTTGCCCCGTCCTGGATGCGAATCGAATGGCCGCCGGCAACATGGCCAAGCTCGTGCGCGATCACCGCCTGCAACTGGCCGACATGGTCGGAGGCGGTGAGCAGGCCCGACTGGATGTAGACCGTCTGGCCCTGCGCGACAAAGGCATTGATCTCGGGATCGTTGAGCAGGACGACATTGGTCTTTGGGTCGAGCCCGGCTGCTGCAATCAGCGGCGCCGAGATGTCCCGGAACAGTATCTCGGTCTCGCTGTCGCGAAGCACCGACTGGGCGGCGGCGGGACGCGCTGCGGCCAGGCCCAGCGCAAGGGCGACCATGAACAGCCGCACGAAGCGGGCAAGCGGGAGCGTCATGCCCCCGCTTACCATGTCATCGCCTGAACGAGTGATGAAACCAACTGCACGTGGCGGAGCAGCCCGGGATGGACTGCCCGCCCGCGCTCGGTCAACCAAATGTGCGTTGCCACCAGCCGCGGCGAGGCTCGCCACCCCGTTCGGCTGCCGACAGGTCGTTGTCGGCCGCTGGCGGCGTCGCCGTTTCGGCAGCGTTTCCAGTCTCGGCTGCCGGCGCGGACTCGGGCTCGGGTGCGAGTTCGAGTTGGGCAGGTTCGGGCTCAGGCGCGGCTACGGCGGCCTTGGTCCGGCGCTTGCGCGGTGCCTTGACGGGCTTTGCCTGGGCTTCCTCGTCGGTCCCGGGCTCGGCAGTCGGGACATCCCTGGCCGTCGCCGCTTCGGTCGCAGTCTCGGCCGGCGGGGCGCTTGGCGGAGCCGGCTCCGGAACCGTGATCAGCGCATCCTTGCCCTCGCTCGCCTTGCGGGCACGCGGACGGCGGCGGGTCTTGGGCGCCGCCTCCGCAGTCTCGGGCTGCGCCTCGGGCGAGGCCTCGACCGCGGCGATCGGCGGTTCCTCGGCAAGCGGCCGCTCGACCATCGGCGAGCTGTCGGCCTCGACCTCGGCGGTAACCGCGGGCTCGGCCTTGCGACCGCGGCCACGGCGGCGACGCGGGCGTTCCTCCTCGGCGGTGACGGGGACCTCGGGCGAGACATCGGTTGACGCCTGCTCGTCCAACCCGTCCCGGTCGGCACCCTCGCTCAAGCCGGAGTTTTCAGCCGCGTCCGAACCCTCGGAGTCGGAAAGCGATGCACCCGCATCGCCCTCCTCGCCTTCGCGGCGGCTGCGTCCGCGGCCACCACGGCGGCGGCGGCGGCGGCGGCGGCCCTGTCGGTCGGTGTCGTCGCGCGGGCCACGGGAGTCGCGGTCCTCAGCCGTTTCGGGCTCCTCGGAGGCATCCATCTCCTCGGTCTCGTCCTCGTCTTCCTCTTCCTCGGCGTCGAGTGCGAGGTCGAGCGAGACGTCGTCGTCATCCTCCTCGATCCGGGCAGCGACGGCGGGCCGCTGCGGCGCGACCGGCGGCGGCCCCGAGCTTTCGACACCCATTCGGGCGCCTTCGAGGCTCTCGTCGATCGTGACGTCGATCGACACGCCGTAGCGAGCCTCGATCTCGCCCAGTTCGGCGCGCTTGCGGTTGAGGAGGTAGATTGCCGCCTCGCGTCCCGCGCGCAGCAGCAGCCGGTCGCCGCGGCCGCGAGCCGCCTCGTCCTCGATCATGCGCAGCGCCGACAGGCCGGCCGACGATGCAGTGCGCATCAGGCCGGTGCCTTCGCAATGCGCGCAGACCTTGGTCGAGGCTTCGAGCACTCCGGTGCGCAGCCGCTGGCGGCTCATCTCCATCAGGCCGAAGCTCGAGATGCGGCCGACCTGGATCCGCGCGCGGTCGTTCTTGAGCGCTTCCTTCATCGCCTTCTCGACCTTCCGGACGTGGCCGGACTGTTCCATGTCG
>JASLBJ010000015.1 GCA_030146725.1 Sphingomicrobium sp.
CTTCATCAAGATCATCGCCACCGGCGCCGTGCTCGCGCTCGGCAGCGTGCCCGGAGCGCTCGAGCTCAGCGAGGCCGAGATCAAGGCCGCCTGCGACGAGGCGCGCGCCCGCGGCCGCTACTGCATCGCGCACGCCCACGGAGCGCAAGGGATCAAGGCGGCGATCCGCGCCGGCGCCCGGACGATCGAGCATGCAAGTTACCTCGATGCCGAGGGGATCGCGCTAGCGAAGCGCCACGGCACCTTCCTCAACATGGACATCTACAATGGCGAGTGGTTCCGCGAGGTCGGCACGAAGGAAGGCTGGCCGGCCGAATATCTGCGCAAGGGCGAGGAAACCACCGGCGTCCAGCGTGCCGCTTTCTCCGCGGCGCTGAAGGCCGGCGCGCGCCTGACCTTCGCAACCGACGCGGGCGTCTATCCGATGGGCCTCGGCGCGCGCCAATTCGCCTTCATGACCCGCTTCGGAATGACACCGATGCAGGCGATCCGCTCGGCGACCAGCGAAGCCGCCAAGGCGCTCGACAAGGAAGGCCAGCTCGGCAGCCTCGTGCCCGGCGCCTCGGGCGACCTGGTCGCGGTCTCCGGCGACCCGCTCACCGATATCCGCCGCCTCGAACAGGTCGCCGGGGTGGTCAAGGAAGGCCGGCTGGTCCGCTGACCCGCCGGGGCTCAGCCGCCCTTGCCTGTCTTGTTGCTGTTGCCCGAGCCGCTGCCGCCCTTGCCGCCGCCACCGCGTCCGCCCGCGCCGGTCGCATTGCCGCCCTTCTTGGTGACCGCCGCCTGGCTTCCGCCGGCTGTCTTCTGAGCCATGATCTGTCCTCTGCCTCGCCTGTCCTCGGGCGGTGAAAACCACCGGCTGGGGACGGGGGTTCCAGCACGGCCTGTCGGCGCCCGGCGTCGTAGGTGGCCCAATCCCGCTTCCCGGCACCCTCGGGTCGGGGCAACTTCACTACGTCTGCACATTATCCTAACCTACGGCAACAATGTGTGCTAATGAACATTAACCCGGAGGCGCTTCACAGCACCGACTTTCCGGATTCCCTTAAGGTCACGAAAATGTCGCCCTTCAGCATGACAATTGCGACTTTAAAGGCAGATGTTCTCCTCTTGTTCTACTCGAACAAAGTTGGTACGAACAGCTTTCCACCAGGCGGGGCAAGGCCGCCATTGACCAGGGGACGACCGTCATGGCAGCGCAGTTGAAGGCAATTACGTCAGTATCGGATCCAGGCAAGATGGACAGGCAGAAGGCGCTCGACGCCGCCCTCGCGCAGATCGACCGCGCGTTCGGCAAGGGCTCGGCGATGAAGCTCGGCAGCCGCGAGAAAATGGAGATCGAGACGGTTTCGACCGGCAGCCTCGGGCTCGATATCGCGCTTGGGGTCGGGGGCCTGCCGCGCGGCCGGATCATCGAGATTTACGGCCCGGAAAGCTCGGGCAAGACGACGCTCGCACTGCACGCGATCGCCGAATCGCAGAAGGTCGGCGGGACCGCCGCTTTCGTCGACGCCGAGCATGCGCTCGATCCGGGCTACGCCAAGAAGCTTGGCGTCAATATCGACGAACTGATCGTCTCGCAGCCCGACACGGGTGAGCAGGCGCTCGAAATCGTCGACACGCTGGTGCGCTCCAACGCGATCGACGTGCTGGTGATCGACTCGGTTGCGGCGCTGGTGCCGCGGGCCGAGATCGAGGGCGAGATGGGCGACAGCCACGTCGGCCTGCAGGCGCGGCTGATGAGCCAGGCACTGCGCAAGCTGACCGGTTCGATCAGCCGCTCGCGCTGCACGGTCATCTTCATCAACCAGGTGCGGATGAAGATCGGCGTGATGTACGGCAACCCCGAGACCACCACCGGCGGCAATGCGCTCAAGTTCTACGCGTCGGTCCGCCTCGACATCCGCCGCACCGGCCAGATCAAGGACCGCGAGGAGATCGTCGGCAACGCCACCCGCGTGAAAGTCGTGAAGAACAAGGTCGCGCCGCCGTTCAAGCAGGTTGAATTCGACATCATGTACGGCCAGGGCATCTCCAAGGTCGGCGAGATCCTCGATCTTGGAGTGAAGGCCGGGATTGTCGAGAAATCAGGCGCCTGGTTCAGCTACGACTCGATTCGCATCGGCCAGGGCCGCGAGAATTCGAAGACCTATTTGGTCGAGAACCCCGACGTCGCGCTGCGCCTCGAAAATGCCATCCGCGGCCGCACCGAGGAAGTGGGCGAGGCCCTGATGGTCGGCGCCGGCGAGGACGAACTCGAAGGCTGACCGCTCATTCGCCGCCGCTCAACCGGGACGGCGCACGGCGGCCCATCATCCTTCCCGCACTCCAGCGGGAGGAAAGCGAACCCTCCCTCCCCGCGTTTCGCGGGGAGGGGGACCGCCACGCACGGTGGAGGGGTCTAAATTTATCGGGTTCAGGAACTGAACCCCTGAAAAGCTCATCTCGGCAAACCGTCCTCCACGGACGAACAGGTTATGCCGCCGTCTCCGCAACACCTGCCGCACCCGCCGCATCCTCGTCGCTGCGGAGCGGGGCGAACAGGCGCCTGGGTTCGGTCAGCAGCACCAGGATGAAGGCAACGGTTCCGCAGGCCGCCATCCCGATGAGGAACGGGATCGCGCTGCCGTCGAACGCCTGGCCGATGCCGAGGCCGATTACTGCGCCGCCAATGGTCCCGACGACGCCCTGGACGGACGAGGCGGTTCCGGCGATCTTGCCCATATGCTCCATCGCCAGCGTGCCGAGGTTGGCCGAGGTGAAGGCGAAACAGAACATCGCCAGGCCCTGCAGGAGGATAAAGCTGGTGAGGTTCTCATGTCCGGTCAGCGCAATCAACAAGTGCACGATTGTCACCGCTGCGAAGGCCGCCGCACCGCTGTGCCCGACCCGGCGCAGACCATAGCGGCCGACCATCCGCGAATTGAGGAACGAGGCGACGGCCATTGGCGCGGCGACGGCTCCGAACACCCAGGCAATTGCTTCGGGCGCATCGAACGCATGTTCGACGATCTGCTGGATCGACGCGATGTAGGCGGTCAGCGCTCCGAAAGTGGCCGTCAGCGCCAGCGTGTAGCCGCGCGACTGGGGCTCGCGGATGCTTGCCCACGCCGCCGTGCCGATCTCGCGCCAGGCAAGCGAACGGCGAAATTCCGGGTGCAGCGTCTCGGGGAGTCGAACCCACGACCAGGCCAGCATGGTGACGCCATAGACGGCCAGCACGATGAAGATTGCCGGCCATGGAGCGAATAGCAGCACCCCTTGTCCCACGCTCGGCGCAAGCACGGGCACGACCATGAAGACCATGAACACCAGGCTCATCACCCGCGCCATTGCCTCGGCCTCGAACAGGTCGCGGACCATCGCGATGACCAGCACCCGGGTGACGGCCGCCGATGCGCCTTGCAGAAACCGAGCCACGATCAGCAGGGTGAAGCTGCCGGCAAGCCCGCACAACAGCGCAAAGGCCGAATAAAGCCCGATCCCGATGGCCAGCACCGGCTTGCGTCCGAAGCGATCCGCCAGCGGCCCCCAGATCAGCTGGGTTGCCCCGAAGCCGAACATGTAAGCGACGATCACCAGCTGCCGGTCGTTCTCGCGCGTCACGCCGAGATCGTTGCCGATCGCCGGAAGCGCCGGGATCATCGCGTCAATGGCAAAGGCGTTGAGCGCCATCAGCCCGGCAAGGAGCGCGGTCATCTCGCGCGTGCCTGGGCGCGGCGAGGCCGCGGGCGGAGTGGTCGGTTCTGCAGGCATGGCGGCGCAGTTGGGGCAGCAGGCGTCCGGGTTCAACCCCGCCGGCAATCGGCCGAGACCCGCAAGATGCAGGCGCCGTGTAATCACCGGCTGGTGCGCAAGCCTAGGCCGTGCCAATCCCAAGGCATGAGCACCCCCCTCGACTGGTCCGGCAGCAGTGGCGACTCGTGGGCAAGGCTGTGGCCTGCCACCGACCTCGCGTTGCGCGAGATCGGTGGTGCACTGGACCTAGCCATCCGCGACGCTTCCCCCGCTGGTCCATTCCGGGCACTCGACGTCGGCTGCGGGGCCGGTTCGACGACGATCGCCCTCGCATCCTTCCGTCCGGACGCGCAGGTCGTCGCGGCCGATCTCTCTCCTGCGCTGATCGAAGTCGCGCGCGAGCGAACC
>JASLBJ010000031.1 GCA_030146725.1 Sphingomicrobium sp.
GTCAAGGCGATCAGTTCGTTGACGGTGGGAACGGGATATCTCGCTGCATGAAGCGCATCGACGGTGGTTCCGCGCACATCGAGCGCCATCAGGTTGAAGGTCTCGACTGCCGTCGGCGCCTTTACGCCGCGGCTTCTCAGCAAGTTGGCGAAACCCGGGTTCGGGCTCAACCGGCACGTTCCCGATGCTGCGGCCCGCGCGCCAGTGCCGGCGCAGTCGAGCTGACCGGCTTCCCGGATCACGGCAAAATTCAGCGGCTGGTTGGTCGCCCCCCGAAGCCGCGCGGGATCGAGCCCGACCAGTGCGCTGGCCAGGAACTCCGTCCCCCACTGATTGTCGTCGCCGCCACCCGGCGCATGAAAGCGGGCCCGGATGGTCGATGCGTTTGCGCCTCGGTCGAGCTCGAACCTGATCGGCCCCGGAATGCTCGCCGTGCAAGCGGATGATACCGTCACCACGGACAGGGTCAGTGCGGCCAGGAAAGCGAATAAGCGGGTCATCGGAAGGCTCCTCATCGGCAGGGCAAGGCTTCTCCGTTCCCCTCAGAGAGGGGTCAGGGACGTGGTCGGTTGCAATTCAGTCTGCAGTTACGAGGTGACGCTCAGCGTCAGCGGTCGTCGTGCTTTTCGATATCTTCCGGGCGCAGCCCGCTGGCCTTTGCCGCGACGATCGCACTCACGCTCGGTCGTCGCCCGTTCGCGCGTGCGTAGCGCGCCGCGTCGCCGGGCGTGACGCCGACGGCCTTGAGCTCGGTCAGCTTGTCGAGCGACAGCCTGCCATATCCGGCAGCAGCCATGCCGCGGACGTAAGCGCCATCGATCCCCATTGCGCGCGCCTGCTGGATATCGTCCGCGCGAAGGTTGCGCAGGCCAGACTGACCAAGATCGCGAACATAGTCCGGGGTGACGTTCGTGGCCGCAAGCCCCATCACTTCATCATGAGTAAGGCGCAGCTGCGCGCCTGCGTCCTTGAGTTCGAGGACATATCGCGGGCTCGCCCCGATCGCCTTCAATGCCACCGCCCGATCGAGGCCACTCCCGGCCTGATCGACTGCTCGGCCGGCCTCGCTCAACACCGTTGCAACGCTCGCCCTGATCGATGCCCGAAGATCCGCATTCCGGCCTTCAGGCAAGCGCGGCGCGGACGGGGCATCGGCGATGTTCAGGACGAGGCGCGCGGGCGGTGAGTTGGACTCCAGCACGCGACCTTGCGAAGCATCGGTTCTGGCGACTGCAGCGGCACTCGCCGCGCTGATTGGTGCTGCCGGTGCGGCGCTGAGCGCCGGCGCCAACCGGGTTGCAGCCGGTGCTACCCCGGCGATTCGCTCCTGCCTGGCGGCCGAAGCAATTGTCGGCGTGACGAACTGGATCGCGGCCAGCGGAACGGTCATGCCGGCGGCGAAAAAAGCGGCGGCGCTGCTCCATTTCCAGCCGCCCGGAGCCCGCTCGAGCGCAGCATCGAGAACGCGGCGGACGCGGCGGGTCAGCGAGCCCTTGCCCGGCGCAACGCCATGCGCGCCGAGCAGCATTCCGCGGCATTCATGGCGTGCGATCCCGACCAGCAGATTGGCATAGTCAGTATCTTCGATATCGGCGCCAAGCACGGCGTCGTCGGCCGCTTCCTCGCGCAACTGATGCGCCTCGCGGGCAAGCAGCCACACCAGCGGATTGAACCAGAACAAGGCGACCGTAATCCGCGAACACATCAGCTTCGCCCAGTCGAGCGCGGCAACATGCGCCAGTTCATGCGCAATGATCGCCTCGGCCTGGTCGTGCGCCTCGCTGGCATCGCTGTTGAGCAGGATCACCGGGCGCATCAGCCCCCAGCTGACTGGCGAGCGCAGTTCGTCGCTGGTCAGCAATGCGGTGCCGTGCTTGAAACCCATGCGCTGCTGCGCCCGTGCAAGCGCCTGCAGCCAGTGCGCGTCGACCACGACATTGGCCCGGCTCTTGAGGACAGTGAGCCGGCCGAGCGCAATCAGGGTGAGCAGGAGAAGCACAAGGGACGGCGCGGCATAAGCCCCGAGAGCCCAATCCACGGCCGCGCTCGACGTGCTGCCCGACTGCTCGGGAAACCTGGCAGCCCGCGGGCCGACCTCCGTTGCATGAGTAAGGTCGCTCGCCTCAATGGCAGGGGCAGGGGCACGGGCAGGGGCGGGGGCACCCGCCTCGACGTCGGACGCCAGAAAGGCCGGGCCGGCGACCTGCAGTGCCGGCATCGACACGATCCACACTGGCAGCAAGAGGATCGCGAGCAAGCCGAGATGGGCAACCCAACTGCGGTCCGAAGCCGATCGGCGGTGCATCAGCTTGAGCAACAGCAGGGTGCCGGCGGCGATCAGCAGCGATTTGACGGCGAGCGGTACGACATATTCCATCACCGGGCCTCCTTTCCGTGCTTCGCGGCGCGCGCCTTTGCAATCATCGCTTCGATCTCGTCGAGTTCCGACCCGTCGAGGCGATCCGACATGCCGAGCAGCGCGGTGGCAGCGCCCGCCGGCGAGTTGTTGAAGAACACTCGGACGACGTCCGACAGCGCCGTCTTGCTCGCGACCGCATCGGACACCACGGGACTGTAGACGAACCCCTTGTCCGACTCCCTCCGGCGGACGAACCCCTTGTCCTCGAGCCGCTTGAGCATCGTCCGGACGGCGGAGCCACTCGGATTGTCGGGCAGGGATCCGCAGATCTCCGCCACCGGCAGGTCGCCCTGCTGATAGAGCAGGTCGACGATCTGGCGTTCTCTCGGGGGCAATTTGTTAAGCATCTGAGTCGCTGATCCTGTTCGCTACTTTTGTGGCGTGCTACATCTGTAGCGCCGATGCAAGCGGAAAAAGCGCGGCAATATGCGTGGCGCGACTCGCTTGCCGAACCCTCCACCCGTAGCTTTTCCGCGGCATCGCAGCGCGCCTTTGCTGTCCCTGTTGGGTGCCCAAAAGCCGGAAGTGCGGCGCCCGAATTCGGTCCTTTCCAAGTGGCCGCCGACTCAGGGGCGAGTCGTTGCCCAGATGCGGTGGAATGCCTGAGAGAACCCAAT